>JALNYO010000029.1 GCA_023229765.1 Syntrophales bacterium
GTTGTTAATTGTCATTCCCGTGAAAACGGGAATCTGGTCTTTTCGGGAACTTATAGATTATGAACATTAAGCTTCGCTTTCCCGCCTGCGCGGGAATGACAAAGAAGGGGCGTTTTTCAAAGGTCTCCACCTGCGTTGCGACGGGGGGGAAATCACGATTCCCTCCCCCTTGAAGGGGGAGGGTCAGGGTGGGGGTTGGGATGGCCGATGGCTGCACGTACTGAATCTGGTGAAAAGCTGAGTCGCAGGGAGCTGCTGCAAGGCGCCTGGGCGAAGCCGGGGGTGTTCCCCGCCATCGATGGGGAAAAGTGCACGGGGTGCGGCCTTTGCGCGGTTAATTGCCAGGAGCAGGCCTTGACCATCGTGCAGAGTGACGAAGAGGACGCCTACCGGATTATCTTCGCCCCTAAGCGCTGCACAGCGTGCCGGGAGTGCGAAACGGCGTGTCCCGAGCAATGTCTGACGTTGCTCAAGGCTGCGGAAGAAGCCCGAAAAGAGGAAGAAATCGTTGTTTTCGAGGATGGAATGACCAGATGCGGCGACTGCGGGGTTCTCATGTTTCCCGCGGCGATGGTCAGGCACTTGCAGGCGAAGACCCGGGCGGCGGGGACGATCGACATACCGTTCGACCTGTGCCCCGAATGCCGAATCCAAAGACAGGTTACACAGGGGACGCTGCACTGAACCAGGGAAAACGAAACCGGTAACTGGTAACCGTAAACCGCTATTTTATTTTTAGAGGAAAAACCGATGGGAACACTGACGCTTTTCAGGGGATTGGCAATTATCTTGGAAGTAGCTGTACTGACGGGGCTTATCTACTCCATCGTCAATGGGGCAAGGTATGCCCTTTTTGACTATGGTCTGGACGAAAAGTACTCTGATTTTATAAGGTTGATGGTGGTAATCGTGGTTTGCATCGCGCTGACCTTTTTTGCGGCGCACCTGATTACATTTTATCCCCGGGTGGTTGGGCATATCTAAATTATCGAGGGTTGTAAGATGGATTCTCTTTACAGGCTTTTTTGGGAACGTCAGGAAGTTTATATAATGAAGGTTTTTATGCCGGTCATTATCGCCTTCCTGGTGCTTTTTGCAGGTTTGGCAGCGGCTTATGTTAAAGGTTTCAGGTGGCAGCATATCCGTCTCTGGCATCTCGGCAATGATGAAGACCGCTCCGATCAGGGGTCAGTCCGCATGAAGGAGATGCTCCGGGTAATGTTAGCCAATGGCCGGATTGGCGGCGAGGCCTATCCCGGCACGATGCACTTTCTGATCTTCTGGGGGGCGATCCTGCTTTTTGCGGGGAAGATTACCCGCCTGTTTTCATTCCTCACCGGTTTGACAAACCCCCCGCAGGGAATCTTTCTGTTCGCCTCCTTCGTTGCCGAGATCGGCGGTCTGATGCTGATCGCGGGCGGGCTGATGGCGGTTTACCGTCGCTACATCCTCAAGCCGGAGCGCCTCGAAACAAAGCCTGACAATACGCTGATCCTTGTCTGGGGTCTTACGCTGATCCTCACCGGTTATTTTGTCAAGGCCTACCGGATAACCGCTGTCGGCGCCGCCCTGCCGCCGAACTGGCTTTTCTGGGCGCCGGTGAGCTATCCCCTTTCCAAAATCGCGCTGATCCTGCCGAGCACCCCGCTGAACGAGCTTTTGATCTGGCATCGCACCCTGATTCACATGCTGCCGGCGCTGGCGATTTTTACCTTCATCATGTTCAGCCGGACACGCCTTCAGCACATGTTTTTGTCGCCCATCAATATCTATTACCGTTCGCTGAAGCCGAAAGGGGCGCTGGAGCCGATCACCAATTTCGAGGATGAAAATGCCGAAAGCTTCGGGGTAAAGGAGTTGCGCGAGTTCAACTGGAAACAGCTTCTGGATCTCGAGGCCTGTACGAACTGCGGGCGGTGTCAGGATGTCTGCCCGGCCCACCTCTCGGGAAAGCCGCTTTCGCCCCGGAAGATGACCCAGGATCTGAAGGCGCACCTCTGGAGCGAGGGGGTGAAACTGCTGAAGCTTCCGCCGGAAGAAAGACAGGGGGAGGCGATCGTCGGGAAAAGTCTGGAAGAGCATGCCCTGTGGGCCTGCACCAACTGCATGGCCTGTCAGGAAGTCTGTCCGGTTTATGTGGAACATGTTCCTAAGATTGTTGAATTGCGTCAGTACAAGGTGCTCACCGAGGCGGAGTTCGCGCCGGAGCTGCAGCTTACCTTCCGGAACATGGAAAACAACTCCAATCCATGGGGAATGGGCTCCCATCTGCGCGGCGACTGGGCGAAGGAAGTGGGGGTAAAGACGCTGGCGGACGATCCCAACGTCGAGTATCTGTACTATGTCGGTTGTGCCGGTTCGTTTGACGATCGCGGGAAGAAAACCGCGACGGCTTTTGCCAAAATCATGCAGACCGCGGGGGTCAGCTTCGGGATTCTGGGAACGGAGGAGGGTTGCTGCGGCGATTCCGCAATGCGCGGCGGGAACGAATATCTGTACCAGAGCCTGGCGCAGGCGAATATCGAGGTGATGAACGGCTACAATGTAAAAAAGATTATCGCCACCTGCCCGCATGGCTACAACATCCTGAAAAAGGAGTATAAAAACTTTGGCGGCAATTTTGAGGTCTTTCACCATACCGAGATCATTGCCGATTTGCTCCATAAAGGTAAAATCACCCTTAAAAAACCGGTTAATAAGCTCTTTGCCTACCACGATTCCTGTTTCCTCGGGCGTTATAACGGGCTCTATGAGCAGCCGCGGGGAATTCTGAAGGCGGTGCCGGGGTTGACGCTGGCGGAGATGGAGAGGAACCGGGAGCGCAGCTTCTGCTGCGGCGCGGGGGGGGGGCGGATGTGGATGGAAGAGGATATCGGCGATCGGATCAACAATATGCGCACAGATCAGGCGATCGCCGCAGGCGTATCCGGCGTGGCGCTGGCCTGCCCCTTCTGCCAGACGATGCTCTCGGACGGGCTAAAGGATCGCAAAAAGGAAGAGGACATTGTGGCGCTCGACATCGCGGAGATTGTCTGGGAGGCGATGGGGCTGGAGAAAAAAGAGCCGCCGGCGGATGTATGCGCGCTGCCGGAGGCATAAACCCCCCTGCCTGGGGCGGGCACAACGAACGATGAAAACGTAGCTTAATGTTCATAAAATATGTACATGCTGGAGGGACGCGCTTAAGTCGCGTCCGGGGTGGTCGTCGGAGGCCCCAAAAACACCACTTAAAAAAACAACCCCCCGGTATGCCAGCCCCCGGGGGGGGTGTTTTTTTACCTCATTCCCAGAAGCTTCCGGGATACGACGATCCGCTGTATCTCGTTTGTCCCCTCATAAATCTGGCAGATCTTGGCGTCGCGCATGTGCCGTTCGGCCGGATACTCCTTGATGTAACCGTATCCGCCGAAAATCTGCACGCCTTCGATCGCCGCCTTCATCGCGACATCCGACGCGTAGTACTTGGCCATCGCCGCCTCTTTTTCAAAATCGAGGCCGTTGTCTTCGAGCCAGGCGGCCCGCAGCAGCATCAGCTCCGCCGCGTCGAGCTCGGTCGCCATGTCGGCGAGCTTGAACTGGATCGCCTGAAAAGTTGCGATCGGCTTGCCGAACTGAACCCTTTCCTTAGCATAGGCGAGAGCGTCGTCAAGGGCCGCCCTGCCGATTCCGCAGGCCTGGGCCCCGATGCCGATCCGCCCCGCGTCAAGGCCGGAGAGCATCTGTTTGAAGCCCTGCCCGGGTTTGCCGAGGAGGTTTTCCGCGGGCACTTCGGCATCCTCGAAGACGAGCTCCGCCGTGCCGGAGGCGAGGATGCCCATCTTTTCCTCGATTTTGCCGACATGAAAGCCGGGGGTGTTTTTCAGATCGACGATCAGATTGATGATCGCCTTGTAGCCGACCGAAGGGTCGGTTGTCGCCGCGAGGACGCAGTAGTCGGCGACATTGCCGTTGGTGATGAACATCTTGGCCCCGTTTACGACGTAGCGGTCGCCCTTCAGTTCGGCCCGGCATTTGAGGGAGGCGGCGTCGGAGCCGGCGGATGATTCCGTAAGTCCATAGCAGCCCTCAACCTTTCCGCTCGCGACGGGGGTGAGGTATCTATTTTTCTGTTCATCCGTGCCGAATGTCTTTATCGGATAGCCGTAGAGGGAGTTGTTGACCGAGGTGATCACCCCGACGCTTGCGCAGGCCTTTGATATTTCGATCAGGGCCATTACGTAAGTCACGTTGTCCATCCCGGCGCCGCCGTATTCCGTCGGTACGGCGACCCCCATAATCCCCATCTCCCCCAGTTTGCGGCAGATCTCCGCGGGGTGGCGGTGCGTCCGATCAAGCTCCGCCGCGACGGGCCGGATGTTGTCCTCGGCGAATTTCCGTACCATGTCCCGAACCATTTTCTGTTCATCCGTGGGTGCAAAGTTCATAGTATTCTCCTTTATTAGGGACAGAGCCCCTATTCTTTCCGGGAAAATCAGGAAATAAATAGGGGCTCTGTCCCTATTTTCCAGTAAACACGGGTTTTCTCTTTTCGAGGAAGGCGGTCATGCCTTCCTTCTGGTCGTCGGTGCTGAAGCACTGGGCGCAGCATTCCACCTCGAGGCGGCAGGCGTTGTCGAGCGCCAGATCGTAGCCGAAATTGATGCTGTGTTTTATCATCTTGAGGGCAAAACTGGGCATTCCGGCAAGCTTGCGGGCAAACTTCTGCGTTTCGAGAAGGAGCGCTTCCGGCGCATAGACGCGGTTCACAAGGCCGAGTTCATAGGCGCGGGCGGCACTGATCTGTTCCCCGGACATGATCAGCTCCTTGGCCCGGCCGAGACCGATGAGGCGGGGAAGCCGCTGGGTGCCGCCCCAGCCGGGAATGATCCCGATCAAAATCTCCGGCTGGCCGAAGATCGCCTTTTCCGACGCGAACCTGAAGTCGCACGCCAGCGATATCTCCGTGCCGCCGCCGAGGGCGAAGCCGTTCACCGCGGCGATTACCGGCTTCGGCATGGTCTCCATCTGCCGGAGGGTTTCGTGCCCCAGCTCCATAAAGGAGACAGTTTGCTGGGGCCGGAAATTCTGCATTTGCGAAATATCGGCCCCGGCGACAAACGCCTTTTCGCCGGAACCGGTGAGGATCAGAACCTTGATCGCTTCATCGGCCCTGCATTGGTTGACGGCGTCGAGAAGCTCGCCCAGCGTCTCGGAATTCATGGCGTTGAGCGCCTTCGGGCGGTTGAAAACCAGGGTCGCCACCCCGGCTTCGACGGTAAAGAGAATGTTGTTGTAGTCCACTGTCTTTCCTCCTTTTTTAATGGGGACACAAACCCTTTTTTTCGGGATGATAGCCCGGCGATAGTATTATGTCCCCCTTTTTAAACCCGCTCGAGGACGACTGCCATCCCCTGACCGCCGCCGATGCACAGCGTGGCAAGACCGAGGTTGGAGTTCTTCTTTTGCAACTGCATCGCAAGGCTGTAGGTGATGCGGGCGCCGGTGCAGCCGACCGGGTGGCCGATCGAGATGCCGCTGCCGTTCAGATTGCAGTTGTCCGTAGTTATCTTCAGCTCCCGCATGCAGGCGATGGCCTGACTGGCAAAGGCTTCGTTGAGCTCGATTATGTCAAAATCCTTGATCGTCAGGCCGAGCTTTGCCATCACCTTCCTGGTCGCGGGGACCGGCCCTAGCCCCATGTAGGCCGTATCAACGCCGCCTGCGGCGTAGCCCTTGATGCGGGCCAGCGGTTTTAAGCCCAGTTCCTTCGCCTTGTCGGCAGACATTACAACGAGGGCCGCGGCGCCGTCATTGATCCCGGAGGCGTTCCCGGCGGTTACCGTGCCGCCGTCCTTCTTGAAGGCGGGGGCAAGCTTGGCCATTTTTTCGAGGGATGTCGCCATCGGCCGTTCATCGCGGTCGAAGATGACAGGCTCCCCCTTTTTCTGCGGAATCACGACCGGGACGATTTCGTCGGCCGTAGCGCCGCTGGCGATCGCCGCCATTGCCCGCTGGTGGCTCAGAAGCGCCAGTTCGTCCTGCTCCTGACGGCTGATGCCGTAGCGGGAGGCGATGTTTTCGGCGGTTATCCCCATGTGGTAGCCGTGGAAGATCTCAAAAAGTCCATCGTAAACGGTCAGATCAACCAACTGTCCGAAAGGCATGCTCATCCGGTATCCCCAGCGCGCGTCGGGGAGGGCAAAGGGGGCGTTGGACATGTTTTCCATGCCGCCGGCGACGATTATCTCCGCATCGCCCGCCTTGATTGCCTGTGCCGCGAGGGTGATTGACTTCATGCCGGAGGCGCACACCTTGTTGACGGTGATGGCGTTGGTCTCCTCGGGGAGCCCCGCGTAGATCGCCGCCTGGCGGCCCGGATTCTGCCCCTGGCCTCCCGTCAGGGCGTTCCCCATGATGCATTCGTCGAAATAAACCGGACGGGCATCTGCCGGATAATCGTAGAACTTCTTTTGCAATTCGGTCTGGGCGACATCCTTAAAAGTGTCCGGACGATAAGAATTTATCTCCGCATTCAGATCAGGCCGGAGACCGGCCCTTTTGATGGCCTCCTTGATGACCAGCGCTCCCAGATCGACTGCCTTGACCCCCTTGAGCGAGCCGCCGAAACTGCCTACGGCCGTCCTTGCCCCACTTACGATCACAATATCTTTCATCTTAAATTTCCTCCTGTGATACATCCGCTGTTGACATTTATGAGTGTCAGTCTTGCCTTCCGGCGTGCCGCACCCTCCTGTTTTAAGTACCGTTCACAGATCGCAACTTGCTCTATACGCGAATCAGCATCGCGTCTCCCTGGGCGGCGCCGGAGCAGATTCCGCAAACGCCGAGCCCGCCGCCCCTTCTGCGGAGTTCATAGGCGAGGGTCATCAGGATCCTTGCCCCGGTGGCCCCGATCGGGTGGCCGTAGGCGATGGCGCTGCCGTTGACGTTGACCTTGGCAAACATCTCCTCTTTTGACATCCCGAGGATCGGCTGGGCGCTGACGAGAACGACCGCCGCGAACGCCTCGTTGATCTCGATCAGCTTGAGCTGCTCCAGCGTAAGCTCATTTTGCTCCAACAGCTTTTTGATCGCGAGCCCCGGCACCGTCGCGATATCCTTGGGCGGCTGGGAAACCTCCGCGTAATCAAGGATCGTGCAGAGGGGCTTGAGCCCCAGTTCGGCCGCCTTCTCGGCGCTCATCAGCAGGCAGACATCGCCGCCGTCGTTTATCCCCGGGGCGTTCCCGGCGGTAACGCTGCCCGGTCCGCCGGTGACGGAGCTTTTATGATTGAAGACCGGGGGCAGCGCCGCGAGCCCCTCTATTGTCGTCTCTGGACGAGGGCTTTCGTCTTGGTCAAAAATGACGGTGTTTTTCCCGCTTTTTATCTCCACCGGGAAGATTTCGTCATCGAGCCGGCCGGCCTGCATCGCGGCCGCCGCGGCTTGCTGCGAATGGAGCGCCCATTCATCCTGCGCTTGGCGGCTGATCCCGAATTCATCGCCCACCTCGGAGCCATGGATGGCCATGTGGCGGTTGTAGAAGGCGCACCAGAGCCCGTCATTTACCGTCAGATCGATGGCGGGGCGGGAGGGGAGGCCCATTTTGACTCCCCAGCGCATGTCGGGGAGGGCGTAGGGGCCGTTGCTCATGCTCTCCTGACCGCCGGCGATGCAGATCTCGGCCCGGCCAAGCTGGATCATCTGGCAGGCGAGATCGATCGTCTTGATTCCGGAGGAGCAGACCTTGTTCACCGTGATGCTGGGGACCGCTTCCGGCAGGCCGGCGAGGATCGTCGCCTGGCGGCTGGGAACCTGTCCGCAGCCGGCGGGGACGACCTGTCCCATGAAGACGTAGTCAATCTCTTCCGGCTTTACCTTGCCGGCGGTGCGGCGGAGCACCTCCTTGATCGCCAGGGCGCCCAGTTCCGGAGCGGTGAAGCCCTTCAGCGCCCCGCCAAAACGGCCGTACGGCGTTCGGCACGCCTCGACGATTACCACCTCGCGCAGGCCGGGGGCCGCCTTTTTCTTACGTCCCATTGTCGAAAAATCGGGTTGGCGTTTTCCGTATTCGGCGATCGGGGCATGGGCGTATTTTTCTGAAAGCTGCTGTTCTATTTTCTGGGGGATCTTTTCCATGTATTCATCTTCTCCTTGTGTTGCTAGCCGTTCGCTGCTAAATCTAAAGGCGCAGCCCTCTGCTATATTGTTTTTATGCTCCCATATCCTTTTAACAAGGTCTGAAGTTACACCAGCATAAAGAGTGCCATTTCGTTTGCTTGCCAGTATATATACTGCCGGCTGTTTATTCACTGATGCCATCCTGGATTCCGGCTTTCGCCGGAATGACGCTGTGCTAAGTTAGCGTTCATTGCCGTTGTGGCAGATATTCAGGGCAATGGATCCGGATGGTCGATCTTTGCCACGAATTCTATCGCCCGTGGCGCCTTGTATGAGGAGAGGTAAGTGCGGCAATGCTTCAGCAGCTCCCGCTCCTCAAGCTGCGCGTCCGGTTTCTTAACGACGAGCGCCTTGACGGTTTCTCCCCGAAGCAGATCCTCCTTGCCGACGACGAGCGCTTCCTGAACGGCTGGGTGTAGATTCAGCACGTCTTCCACCTCGCGGGGATAGACGTTGAAGCCGCTGGTAATAATCATCCGCTTCTTGCGGCCGGTGATGAAAATGTAATCTTCCTCATCCATTCGGGCGAGATCGCCGGTAGAAAGCCAGCCGTCTTTGATAACCTGGGCGGTCGCCGCCTCGTCCTTGTAATAGCCCTGCATGATATTTTCACCCTTGAGGATCAGCTCGCCGACCTCTCCCCGGGGGAGTTCCTGCCCCGTTTCGTCAACGATCCGGGCGGCGACGCGCGGTATGGGAATTCCGATCGATCCGGGTTTCTGGGGCATGTCTAAGCGGCTGAAGGAGGAAACCGGCGAGGCCTCGGTCAGACCATAGCCCTCCATGATCCGGACGCCGAATTTCTTTTCGAAAAGCGGGATAAAATCCGCCGGCATCGCCGCGCCGCCGGTTATGCAGACCTTCAGCGAATTAAGCGAGTAGTTTCCATCTTTTTCGTGGAAAACCATCCCGAGGAAGAGTCGGGGAACGGCGGCGATGTAGGTGACCTTTTCCTTTTCAATCATGCTGAATATCCCGTCGAGGGTAAAGCGTTCCATCAGAGCGACCCCCGCCCCGATCCGGATTGGCGAAATCATGTTGGCGACGGCGCCGAAGGAGTGAAAGAGCGGGATCACGGCAAGCCCGATATCCGTTTCATCGCTGTTGACGACTGTGCGGAGCAGCTCCGACTGGGTGTAGAGGTTCTGATGGGTCAAAACGGCGCCGCGGGGTTTCCCGGTAAGCCCCGAGGTATAGATCATCGCCGCCGGATCGTCGCCTGTCAGCTCGGGAATTCCGATCGTGAAGGGGCCCTTTGCGATAATATCCCGAAAGCAGGATGGTTTCCCTGGGGCGCCGGTTGTAATGAGGTGGCGGCAAAGTGGCAATTCTGCCTGGATCTCCTCGAAACGCCGCGCCATCTCCCCCTCGGTAATCAGGCAGCGGGAGTCGCTGTTCCCCAGCAGATAGCGGAGCTCATAGGAGGTGGACTGCGTGTGCAGGGTGACGGCGACGCCGCCGATCTTCTGCACGCCGAAATAGGCGATCACGAACTCAGGGCAGTTCGAAAGCATGATCGCCACCTTATCTCCCTTGCCCAAACCCAGTGATCGCAAATGGCTGCCCAGGGCGCAGGCCGCTTTTTCCAGCTCCAGATAAGTCAGCCGAGCGTCGTTGCTGATTAACGCCGTCCGCTTGGCATATTGCGCCGCGCTTTTTTCCAACATCATTGCCAGATTATGCATTTCTCTCATGATATTTTTACCCTCTTGAAAAATAATATTTTCCGTAGCACAGAAGACAAAAATATTACAGCAAAATTCGCAGGGGAAAAGACTGTTTTTCCTTGCTTTGCCCATTCGTTTTTTCTATAGTGACTGCGCCTTGCTGGGGAATGTCACCTCAGAGCATGGACGTCTGCAATGTGTTTATCAGACAGGGAGGGACGCGCTTTGTCGCGTCCGTAAAGGTTGGCTTAAAGGCAAGCGGTCATATAGCAACGACAAAGGAGGGTAAAAGATGAAAAAAGCGATTGTTATGGTGGTGGTTGCTTTATTATGGAGCGCCTCGGCAGCGTTTGCCGCCGGTCTTCAGGTGGGGGAGAAGGCCGCGGACTTCAAACTGAAGGATCCGACCGGCAAGGAATACTCTCTGGAGCACCCGCAATTCAAAGGCAAGGTTCTGTACATCGCCTATGTGGATCCGGACGAGAAGGACACGAACAACCATGTGGAAGACGCGTTGAAAAAGGAGAAGGATGCGGGCGGGCTGGACAAGACCCGTTACGAGGGTTTTGGGATCGTCAATCTCAAGGCGAGCGCGATGCCCAATTTCCTGATCAAGGCGGCCATCAAGAGCAAACAGAAGAAGACCGGCGCCATCATCCTCCTCGATTACGACCAGGCGATTCTCAACGCGTGGGGAGTAAAGGATGACGCTTCCGACATTGTCATCCTGGATAAAGAGCGCATCTGCCGCTTCGTCAGCTCTGGCAAGCTTCCCCAAGACGAACTTGTCAAAATGATCAATATTATCAAGGAATATCAGGCGAAGTAGAACGCAAACGCTTTATCGGCGCCCGACGGCGGAGAGGCTTTTGCGTGCAAGCTTCTCCGCCGTTTTTTCTGTGGGTTTTTATTAATGTTGGGCATAACGAGATGCAGGAGAGGCGAAGGATAGCGGTTGTAATCCCCAAGTACGGAATGGTCGGCGGGGCGGAAGGGTTTGCCGCGGAGCTGACCGAGCGGGTTGCACGTCATCCGGAGTTCGAAGTCCATGTCTTCGCCAACCGCTGGGTTTCCTCATCTAAGCGGGTGACCTTCCACAAGGTGCCGGTCGTAAAATTTCCCAGATCACTCATTTCGCCGAGCTTTGCCTTTTTCGCCGGGCGCCGCATCGCCGCGGCGGGCCCCTTCGATATCGTCCACACCCATGACCGGATATTTGCGGCGGATGTCTATACGATGCACGGCATTCCCCACCACTGGTGGATCCGGGAGGTCAGAAAAAAAAGGCTGAGCCTGTTCGACCGATCGCTGGCCGGCGTCGAGGATCAGCTTGTCCTGCGCGGCGGGTGCAGTCGTTTTCTGGCGGTCTCCGGCCTGGTCCGAAAAATATTCCTTGAAGAGTATCAAATAGATCAGTCCTTAGTGACAATCGTTCATCCCGGTGTGGAGACAGCCCCGTATGAAAGCAGGGACAGGGGAGAATGTCGCCGGACGATACGGGAGCGTTACGGCATTGGCCGTGAAGAGACGCTGATTCTTTTCGTATCGATGAATTTTGCCGTCAAGGGGCTTGATTATTTGCTGCGCGGCTTGGGTCGCCTCCGGGGAAAAAATCCGGCGGCATCCTTCAAGCTGCTCGTGGTCGGGCATGGCGATGAGAAAAACTACCGGCGTCTTGCCACGGAGCAGGGCATTGCCGATTCCGTAATCTTCGCCGGCGCCGTGGAGCGAAAAGAGCTTCCCGAATACTACCTGGCGGGTGATTTCTATGCGATGCTCTCCCGCTTCGACACCTTCGGGATGGTTGTTCTGGAGGCGATGGCCGCCGGGTTGCCGGTTCTGATCAGCGGTCGGGTGGGCGCGAAGGATCTTGTGGAAGTGGGGGAAAATGGGTTTGTTATTGAAGAGCCCGCAAACAGCGACCTCGTTGCCGATAAAATAGAGATGCTGCTTTCCCGCGAGCTTCGCGAGTGCATGCGAATGGCGGCGCTTAAAACGGCGGCGGCGAACTCCTGGGATGTCGTTGTCAATAAAGTCGTTAATATATATCGGGAAATATTGAAAGATCAGCGCTTAGTCAACTCGAAGATGCCGCATCCGTAATGGCAGCCAAAATTATTGTTGATGGCGGCGGTGTCGAGTGCCGCATTGGCGATAAATTCCCCGCCGTCGCTTATATACGCGAACGAGTCGATGCGATAATATTGCTCAAAGAGCTTCAGTAGATAGGATAACGAAAAAACCCGGTGGGCGTTGAACTCAATCCGTTGCTCCCCGATAGGTACCGAAAAATAGAATTTCCCGTTTTTTTTCAGTATGCTGGCCATGTTTTTCCAGCCGGGGAGATGTCCCTCGTAATTAATCGGATCGCCATAACGGCCAAGGCCGAAGTGTTCCAAGGCGTGGAGGCAGGAAAGCGAGTCGCAGTAGTCGCTCAGAGAAAAATTTTTAGCGGAGAGATCGGCGCGGGTGAAGCGGATGGTGGGAATGGCGATATGGAGGTCGCGGACGTCCAGGACCTCTATCTCCCGGAACGATGCTACGTGGGCGACGAAGCCATCGACACGCGAGCCGACATCCACATGTTTTTCCGGCTTATTCTCAAAGATCTTCCGGGCGACGTATAAATCCTGGTAGAAGTAATGTTCGGCAAGGACGCCGCTTTGCTGATCCTTTTCCTGAAGGCAGGGGTAGATTTTCCCGAACGGAAAGGTTTCCCGGGACAAGGCCGCCTGCCGCCGGATTATGGCATATTCACTCAGAAAAGCAGGCATTTTTTTGATAAACGTGAAAAAAGGCATTCCCTTGACGATAACACTCAGGTGCATGAAAACTCCTTTACAAAATAAGTGGCCGTGTATTGTTCGAGGGTGATCATAAAGGGCGGTCAGGTTCCTGTCAACGAAAAACAGCGGGACAGTAAATTTCTGCTGCTAAAGATGAAAGAAAAAAACAAGCGGAACATTTTGTAAATTGAAGTGACAATACGTTCCATCGATAATTTCATCCAGTCCTCCATACTGTTTCGTGGGGATACAACTATATTTATTGTCACCAATAAGATCGTGAAAAAATGATTGGGTCGGTTCTGACGGCGGGGTACACTTTTTGTAGTAAAGCAGTTGACAATGCCGTGAGAAAACGGTTATTGCCAAAGCGGCTGTATTTGTTAATTGTCGGCAACTGTGTTTGCTTATGGCCAGGAGAATGCGGACAGGTCTCCTGTTTATTTGCTTGATTATTAAGAAAATATTCTGATCGACGCAAAAAAGGCGCGATCATTGTTTTTATGAGGTTGATAAGATATGGGAATAGCTTCTCCGTGGCACTGGTTATCCAGATGGAATGAATCGGCAAAAAAACGTGAGGAGGAAGTGCGGCATAAAGAGGAAATGAAAGCCTTTTACGGCACGTTTGCCGGGCCGGGAGAGCTCTGTTTCGACGTCGGCGCCAATCTGGGGAACAGAACCACCGTTCTGGCAGAAATTGGTTGCCGAGTCGTCAGTATCGAACCTCAGCCGCTCTGTTTGCAAAGACTGCGAAAACTTTTCGGCAAACAGGAAAACGTTGTTATTGTCGATGCGGCGGTAGGTGAATCGGAAGGCACGGGCGAGCTTGCCGTATGCGAGGATGAACCGACGATTTCCACGATGTCGGACAAATGGAGGACGAAGGGAAGATTTGCCGGCAATAACCAGTGGGGGAAAAAATCGCGGTACGAATGACAACCCTTGATCGTCTGATTGATCAATATGGGATGCCGAAGTTCTGCAAGATAGATGTAGAGGGGTTCGAGCTGTCCGTAATAAGGGGGCTGTCCGCGCCTGTTCCATATCTGTCGTTTGAGTTTACCCGGGAATTTCTCCCCGATGCCGAAAGCTGTATCAAACATCTTGTGACTATCGGTCCCGCGGTTTTCAATGCTTCTTGGGGCGAGTCAATGGAGCTTCTGGATCGACAATGGATGAATCCTGAAGAGTTGTATCAGAGGATTGATGCTGAAAAGGACCCCCAGTTGTGGGGTGATATATATGTAAAATTCTGTTGAACAAGTCGATTAATTGATCATATCTTGTCCGAACCATGGGAAAGGTGAAACGGTGGCAGCGTGAAAAAGGGAAAAACCTGGCAAGCTGTGGGTGAGGGATGTGAACTGTGAGATATTTTAATATTGTCAAGAGCATGTCAAACTGGTTTCTCTATCTTGCAGCGAAATTCAGGATGACGGCGGCAGACCCGCTCAGGTTTGTCACCCCGGGGGATTCATCCGGAGGCGCCCAGCAGGTTTGTTCAGACCTTCAAAGAGTTATTCATGGATGAGTGCTATATGAAGGGGATGGAGGGACGAACGGTGAGGGGGGAATGCCCACTTTCGGTTGCGATCATTGCCAAAAATGAAGCGAAAAACCTTTCCGCCTGCTTAGAGAGCGTCTCTTTTGCCGGCCAGATTGTCGTGGTCGATTCGGGAAGCGCCGACGACACGCTGCGGATCGCCGCCGACTATGGCTGCGAGATATATCAGGAAGAATGGCGGGGGTTCGGTCCCCAGAAACAACTGGCGATAGACCGCTGCAAGCTGCCGTGGGTGCTTGTCCTGGACGCGGACGAACGAATTCCGGAGGAAACGGCGCGCGTTATCCGGGAGCTTGTAGCGGGGGCGGGGCAGGCCGCTGGCTTCAGCTTTCCCCGCCGGAATTATTTTCAGGGACGATGGATAAGGCATGCGGGCTGGTGGCCGGACAGGGTTGCGCGTCTCTTTAAAAACGGCAAGGGACAGATGACCGGGACGATGGTGCACGAAGCCGTTGTTGTGGATGGTCTGGTTGAACAGCTTGCTGTCCCGATCGACCATTATACGGAAAGTCGTCTGGAGATGATTATCCCCAAAATAAATCGTTATTCCACGCTCGGGGCCGAGGAGGCTTTTGCGGCGGGCCGCAGGACGACTATTTTTGGGGCATTTCTGCGGGCAAAAATCACCTTTTTTCAGGATTATCTGTTCAGGGGCGGTTTTCTGGATGGTCCGCAGGGTTTTACTCTTGCCGTGACCGATTCGGTCAATAAATTCTTTAAGTACGCGAAGCTTGCCGAGATGAGCCGGGAGGTCAAAGGGCGCCGTAAGGACGGTGGGAAACAAACATAAAAATGGCTAATTCTGGCGCTCTCGTCAAAAGTTTCTTAAACCGTCAAGGTTGAAAGCGTATGGATATATCGATCATCATCGTCAACTGGAACACGAGGGAACTGCTGAGAAACTGCCTCTCGGCGCTTGCGGAGACCGTCCGGGGGCTTTCCCTGGAGGTGATTGTCGTTGACAACGCCTCGGCGGACGGCAGCGTCGCGATGCTCCGGGAGAGTTTTCCCGCCGTAAAAGTGATTGAAAACCCTGAAAACAGGGGTTTCGGCGCCGCCAACAACCAGGCGCTCCGGGTCATGAAAGGCCGCTACGCGCTTTTGCTCAATTCCGACGCCATTCTTTGCAAGCAGGCCGGCGAGAGGCTGTTCGCTTTTATGGAGGCCCATCCGGAGGCGGCGATGGCCTGCGGTCAACTGCTCAATGCCGACGGCAGCAGGCAAAACTCCATCGCCAATTTTCCCAATCTTTTTACGCTGCTCATGAATACGTCCCTTTTGGAGTACCTCTGGCCCGCTAAATTCCCGAGTAAGCGCTATAACGTAAACGTCCCCTTGGAGGTTGACTCCTGCATCGGCGCTTGCCTGATGGTACGCAAGCAGGCGATTGACGCGGTCGGGATGTTCGACGAGCGCTATTTTTTCTTTTTTGAGGAGACGGATTGGGCGCTTGCGATGCGCAAGGCGGGCTGGAAGAGTTTCTACATCCCGGAGGCGCAGATATACCATCTGCAGGGCCAGAGTATCGGCGGGAATATCCGTTCGCGGGTGGAATTCTACCGTTCGCGCTATCAATTTTTCCGGAAATGGAAAAGCCGTCCCGTTTATCTGCTTTTTCGCCTTGTCATCAGCGTGCGCCTTTTTATAAACTGGGTTCTGACGACCTGCGGCACCCTTCTGACGCTCGGGTTAAACAGAGAATTACGCGATAAATTCGTGGTCTATGGAAAGCTTTTGGCCATGCATCTGACGGGGGTTTTGTGAACGGGAAAATGCCCTCAAATGAGGTAGTTGCAAAACTCCGTGTCATGCCCGAATGCTTTTGTCGGGCATTCATGATTTCAAATAGTTAAAAACTGGATTATGAACATTAAACTTCGTTTTCCCGCCCAGAAGCGTCGCGGGAATGACAGCGTTGGGAGTTTTGCAATTGGCTCAAATGTTTGAATTTGGTAAGGACGGTATTTGGCGTAACGGAAAATTTTCCGCGTCAGTAAAAATAAGGTGAGCCGATGAGCTGTTATGCCGCTGGGGTGGAACTGCCGGACGTTTCTGTTATTATCGTCACATACAATACGGCGGACCTGATCGGGGAGTGCCTTTCTTCCGTGGAGCGGGATGAAGGCCCGGCGCGGGAGATCTTTGTCGTCGATAACGCCTCGACGGACGGGGGCGCGGAGCTGCTGCGCAAGAATCACCAAAAGATCAGGCTGACGGCAAATAAGGAAAACCGCGGATTTGCCGCCGCCAACAACCAGGTTCTGCCCCTCTGCCGGGGGCGATATATCTTCTATCTCAATCCGGACACTAAACTGGTCGGGTCCGGGATTATCGGGATGTGCGTCCGGTTTATGGATGCCAACCCGAAAATCGGTCTGGCCGGCGTCAAATTAGTCAATCCTGACGGAAGTTTGCAGGAATCTGTTTCCCTCCGCTATCCAGGGCAGAAGTTTGCCGGAGCGGAGGTTGCCGGGCTGAAGGGAAAAATCGCCTGCGTCATGGGCGCCGGGATGATTGCCCGTACCAATTTGATTAGGGAACTCAATGGCTTCGACGAAAGCTTTACGCTTTACGGCGAGGATCAGGATCTCTGTCTGCGGGTAAGACGGGCGGGTTATGAGATCGGGTATATCGAAGACGCCGGCGTTATGCATTATGGAGGTCAGAGCGAACGGCGGTCGCTGCCTGCGGAGGTATGGAGAAAAAAGACTTTCGCGGAGTACCTGTTTTATCGTAAACACTACTCGCCCGGCGCCGTCGCCCGGATCCGCCGAGCCGATCTCCGGAAGGCCAGTTTCCGGCTATTTACGCTGAGGCTGTCTATCCCCTTTACGAAGGACAAGGCAACCGCGGAAGGAAAACGGATAAAATACCGGGCGATTTGCGACACGCTAAACGAGATGACGCAGAACGAGGTGATTGATGGAAAGAGCTGAAAAACGTTGCATCCTCTGCGACAGTTCCGCGAGAAGCCTTCTTTTTCAACAGGGGCAATGGAGCGTTTACCGCTGTAATGAATGCGGGCTGGGCGTTCTCGATCCGCGCCCGGATCCGGAGGAGTTGAACAAGCTTTACCGCAGCGGTTATTTTGAAAGCCAGTACGACGAAGGTCTGAAGATTGACTCGCCGGAGCTGAAAAGACGTATATCCCAGGAAAAACACCGGATCCGTTTTTTTCGCGGGATAAAAAAAACTGGCAGAATTCTCGATATCGGCTGCGGCATGGGGTATTTCCTTTATGCCTGCCGGCTTTTCGGCTACCAGGTTGAAGGGATGGACATATCCGCCGATTCGGCCGCCTATGTCCGCAAAACGCTGGGGATCCCGGTAGAGGTCGGGATTGTGGACAATGTTGATTATCCGCCGGAGTCATTCGATGTCATTACCATGTGGCACTTTCTCGAACATGCGCGCGAGCCGGCAAAATACCTGCAAAAGGCCCAGCAATGGCTGAAGCCGGACGGAATCCTCGTTGTTGATGTGCCCAATTATGAGGGGACGGACGCTAAAAAAATGTGGGCTCAATGGAAGGGGTGGCAGCTTCCGTATCATTTTCATCACTTTACTCCGAATACCCAGAAGCGGTTCCTTGCCAGGTATGGGTTCGATACGATACGCGATAAAAGTTATCTTTCCGAATATGTCAAGGAGCGGCTCGACAGGAAAATGCTGCTGAAACCCTTTTCCCGGATGATCGCCCGCTGTTATTCGGGCCACAGTTATGCCGTCGTTGCGCAAAAGAGGAGCGGGCGGCGAGGATGAGGGCTTTATGAATAAAAACGGCGGCTATCTGGATGAGTGCCTGCGCAGCGGCGAGTTTCGCTTCGCGAGGCTGGATCTGCCGGATATCGACAACCAGCCGGTTATTGATGCCAATGTTCCCGAAATTGTTGAGCAGGAAACCTGCCTTTTTCACCAAAGCGTCGCAAAAGCAACCGACTATGCGGAGCTGTTGGACGGATATCTTTGCCGGGGGATGGAGGGTAAATTGCCGTCGCCGGTCGTCCGTTTTGCCGACGGGGAGTATGCCTTCTACAATTTCACCCTGGGCTGCAACGGCCTCTATAAACAGGCTGAATCCGTAGCGGCGATCCGGCGGGCCATGCCGATGCATATCGAGGCGTTAAAAAGGCTTGCCGCAAGGGGCAGGCTGGCGCCTCTGGTTTTCCCCGACAATATCGAACTGAACCGAAGAAATGGTTTGTTATCATTTTTCAAAAGATTCAAAAAAGCGCCCACGGCCTCTTCCTTCTGGGATTTCCTCTGCATCAATGGCGCAGCTATCAACGGGAGCAACTATCTGCCTTTTTATGCGGTTTATGCCTATCTGACCTCGGAGGCCTTTGCCCGTGCCGTGGATGGGAAAAGGCTGTGCATTCTTAATTCGGAGTACAATCCAGAGATGTGCCGCCGTTGGTTTGCCGTTTTTTCGAGTCGGCCGGAGATCGTTTTTACCGAAATCCCCGCTGAATATGTGGCGACCCGCTGGGATAAAATCAGGGAGGATATCCTCAAGAGGGTGCCGCCGGATGCTGATCTCTGTCTCGCCGGCGCGGGCGTCGGGGCGCTGATGATCTGCGTCGATGTTGCCGAACGTTTCTCCATCCCCGTGATTGACGCCGGGCATATCCTGAACATGATGAACGGGCGGGAAGATAAGTCGAACGGGGCGAGGATGTACACAATCAGGAATTCCCGGCGGCTTTTATCCGGCGCGGCAATCTAAAATAAGCCATGGATGATCCATTAAAAAAGACTCGCAAAAAATTTCGCCAGTGGAATAACACGAGGAGGCTCAAGGCGGAGCTTGCCGGCTACGAGGCCGCCTTTGAAGCGCGGCGCCTTAAAATTCCCGATGACGCCGCGATCCTCTCGGCAATCAAAGAACGTTTTCCCGATCTTGCCCCGAAACCGCCGGGTGAGCTTTCCATCATCGCCATTTTTCACAACTACAACTGGGAAAACTCTTCGCTGCTGCCCGCGCTGGAAAAGCTCGGGCGGGTGCGTCATTACGACTGGTTCGACGAGTTTCCCCACACCCGCCATGATTGGCGAAAGAGCCTGAAGGCGAAGATGAATCGGAATCTTGTCGAGCGTATTGGGCGCTGGGCAAAAGCGGAAAAGCCTGACGTTATTTTTACATATCTCTCCGGGGAGATAGTTTCCCCGGAAACGATTAGGGCCCTTCGTTCCTGGGGAATTCCGCTGATTCACTTCAGCCTGAACGACAAGGAACATTTCGTGGGCAAAGTCAGATGTGGACTTGCCTTCGGCTCACGGGATATCTGCCCCCTGTTCGATCTGTGCTGGACGAGCACCGAGGATGCCCTGAAAAAGTACTGCGTCGATGGGGCGCTTCCCGTTTATCTTCCCGAGGGGGCCAACCCTGATATTCACAAGCCCTGCGATTGTGAAAAGACGATTGATGTTTCCTTCGTCGGCCAATGCTATGGCAATCGCCCCGAGACGATCAGTCGTTTGCAACAGGAGGGAATCCACGTCGAGGCCTTTGGATACGGCTGGCCGAATGGTCCCCTGTCCACGGAGGAAATGGTCCATATCTACTCGAAAAGCCGAATAAATCTTGGCTTCGGAGGGGTCGAGGGACATAATGAAACATTCTGCCTCAAAGGAAGAGATTTCGAGATCCCAATGAGCGGTGGTCTCTATCTTACTGAATATCACCAAGAATTAGAGCCAATATACGATCTCGGGAAAGAAATTGTTGTTTATCAAGGTTTTGACGATCTCGTGAGGGCGATTAACCGGCTCCTCGCGCATCCGGAGGAAGCCGAGGCTATCCGCGCCGCCGGGCGTCGGCGGGCCCTTGCGGCCCATACCTGGGAGAAGCGGTTTGAGACGATTTTTTCGCTGTTGAAACTTCTGCGCATTTAACAGCCCGGTGAATCCGCACAGAAGGATGTTTTTAACGGGTCATTTTTTTATTTTTGTCGGTGAAACAGCCATATAGTTGGCATTCTGAAAATTTTCCATGAAGGGGCTGTAGCTTCTGATCTCTAAACCTGTGGGCATTACTTTAGCCACCAGGAAGCCCCGATCTGTGAGAAACTGGTATAACTCCATCAGACTCGTATGAGAGTCCAGATTTGTGCCGCCATATTCAAATTGCAGAAAGTCTATGAAATCATGGTTCAAATATTCGCCGAGGCCCTTAAAAGCGTTTAATTCATGACCTTCGATATCGAGTTTTATGAAGGCTATGTGGTTTATTTTTTTATCTTTTATGTAGTCGTCAAGTCTGCGAAGCTCAATCTCTGCAAATTTGTTCATTTCTGTATTGTAGTAACGAAGATTTCTCTGATACAGGGACGCCCCTTCGCTCTTTTCTTCATCGTAAAAGATTCTGGCTGTGCCGTTGCTGTCAGATGCCCCAAAATTATTGAGAATGAGGTTGTCCGATTGAGAAAATCTATTGGTAAGTTCAGCGAAACATGGTTTTGCAGGCTCGAAGAGATGAAGCTTTATTTTAATGTTGCGGGCAGCGGCAACGCTGGTCAGCATGGTGGAATACTGTCCTACGTTCGCGCCGACATCAAAAATCACCCTTTCGGCGTCAGTTTTCTCGAATTCTTCCAGGATATTTTCAACAAAACGTTTTTCGCCGTTTTCCTCAAATTCGCCAAGACGGTTCTTCTCGATTTTGTTAAAAAGATTCCATGCCCTGTCTCTTCTCTTCCTATTTATAAAGGACATCCGGGTAAACATTTTGATTTCCTTCCGTAAATAATTAATTTTAATGATGGTCTATAATGTTTTAAGCAATGGCGGTTGCTTCTTCTCTTGGGCTGCGGCGTGTTATTGCAAACAGAGGAGTTACCCCTGCCAAAACATAACACAGAAAGAAGAAGCTTCGCTACAACTTATTCGAATTATGGATTAAACAAATTGCCTTGGCGTAACTGAGCTATATTATTCTGCTCGCCATGTGGAATACGCTTGATTTTTGGATACATATATGCTTTTAGATTCACAGCAGAGGTGATTTTTCTCGCTATTCAAAACTGATTATCCTTGAGAGGCAACTTATGAGCAACGACATAAACAGAGCAGAGGCTTTAGAGCTTTTGGAGAATACTATTGGGATCATCAACATCAGTATCCTGTCAAATGAGCTTCAGGAAACGCCAGGCTATGAAGGAGATAGGGGCTCTTTTCACAAAATTGTCTTCCAGATTGAAGAGGACGAACCGGACATATCGGCTATCGGGATTCTATTTTCATTGTCTTTGATGTCATTTACCTATGCAGCCCCAAGAGGCTATTCTGAAAATGATTTCATCCCTGATGAGGACTGGCAGCTTGGCTATTTTATTCATGGTCTTGAGTTTGAAGGTGGCAATCTTCATTTCTCATCTGACTATATTTCCGGCAGAATGATGAAAACAGCGATCATTTACGAACCTGGCGGCAAGGTAACACTTACAGCTATTAACAGAGGGAAGAGTGCTGACCGATGGATGACGCATTTACAAGGTAAACGTCATCTTTCTTTAGTTAAAAATGATAATTGACGGCGAATTTATTGAGGAAAAAGCAATCGGCGATTCGTCAACACTAAAGACGAGGGCGTAAGCCTGTGCCGAAAAAACGCTTTTTAATTTAAATAGTGAATGTTTCTGATTTTTTTGGCAAGCTCCCGTCCATTGGCCGGGTCTTGATAATCCAGTTGGGCGATATCGGGGATGTCGTCTGGACGTTGCCTGCGCTTGCCGCGATACGCAAAGCCTGGCCCGGAGTGGAGCTGTCCGTCCTGCTGCGGGCGGGGAGTGCCTCTCTTCTGGATGCCGAAATACTGCCACCGAAAACCTTCGAGGTTCCCCAAAGCGGAAAATCGCTTGTTAAAGACCTTATTAGTTCGTTTTCACTGATATCATCGCTTCGCCGGGAACATTTTGACCTCGTCTTCGACTTCCGGGCGGATGAACGGGGGGGGTACATGGCCTTTCTGACCGGGTCGCCCCGGCGCGCCGCCCTCTATTATCCGTCTATGCGCGGTTTGCGCAACCATTTGTTTACCCACTTGGTCGGCTGGAACGGCAAACCGCTCGCAGTTGGAGCGGCCGACCAGTCGTTGTATATCCTGCGGGCCTTCGGGATAGAAACCGAGGATGCCGTTCCCAGACTGAACCTGTCAGAAGGAGCGCGGCGGCGGGCGGCGGACATTATCGCCTCTCTGGGGCTTCCTGTTTTCCTGGGAGAGGCCGGCTTTTCAGCGGCCGTTGCGGTTGGCGGAAGCGCCGTAAAAAGCTGGATTACCCTGAACCCCTTTTCCCGCTGGTCATACAAGGAATGGGGGGCTGAAAAGTGGGTGCGGATCATCGACTGGCTGTACGCGGAATATAAAATTAAAGTGGTCATCATCGGCTCGTCCGGTGAAAAAAAGCGGGCCGAGGCGATCGTCGCCGCCTGCCCCGGCAGGGCCTTCAGTATTGCCGGCGCCACGACGCTCGCGGAGCTTGCCGGCGTTCTTTCCTGCAGCCGCCTGCATGTCGGCGTAGATTCCGCCGCCCCGCACATCGCCGCCGCGGTGGGAACGCCGACCGTGACGATTTACGGCCCTTCCGACTGGCGCTATTGGACGCCGCCGGGAAAAAACAACCGCGTGGTCGTATCCGGCATGTCCTGTGCGCCGTGCTCTCTCAAGGGCTGCAACGGCGGCGGAAAGAGCTTGTGTCTGGAAAACATGGAGTTAGGGAAGGTGCAGGACGTTATCAGGGAAGCGCTGCTTGCTGATGGGGAAAGCAGCGAAGGCGAGAAAGAATGCTGGCGATGCAAGGTCGGTACAACACGGCAAACATCATGAGCGACGAGATCGACGCCGTCACGAAAGGACGGATCCAGGGATTTCTGGATCAGCCGGCCTTTGCCGGCGAGCATATCGCGATCATGCAGGATTGTTTAAAATGACGAAATGATTGACGCTTTTTTCCTTTATTTCAAAATGCTCAGCCAACTCGCAAGAGCAAAACGCTTAAATTAAAGACCTGCCCCCCCGGTGATGCGCACGCCGTCTTTCACCGCATCGTCGGGATGGGTGATGACCCGCTCGCCTTCCTTGAGGCCGGTGACAACCTCTGCCGCCAGGCCGTTGCGCTGACCGATTTTCAGGACTCGTTGCCTTGCCCGCCCGTTTTCGTCAACAAAAACGGCCCAGTTCTGACCGGAACGGAACAGCGCCCCGACCGGAACCTGTAAAACCCCCTCTTTTTCCCAGACGATAAAACTCGCATCGAGGCGGTAGCCGTCGCCGACTGCCCGCCATGTTTCCGGAGGAGAAACAATATCCGCAAGCACCAGCACCCGCTGCTCCTCGACGCCGAGGCTCGAGATCTTGGTGAATCCCGCCGGTTCCACGGTGCGGACAACCCCTTCCAGCGTCTCCTCGCCGCCCCAGCGTTTAAAAACCGCCTTTGTCCCCTTTTTTATCCTCACCGCGTCGGAGGAAAGCACCTCGACGCGGACTTCAAGCGCCCGGACATCGCCGATCTCCAGGAGCGGTTCCCCGGCGCTGACGGGCCCCTCGCTTTTGCGAAGCACCCGGAAGACAACCCCGTCTAACGGCGAGGCAATCTTCAGGGTTTCCGGCTTTTCATGGTTTACGCGGGAAGAGACGTTTTTAAGCGCCGCCTTTGCCCGTTCGAGCTCGAAGCGGGAGGCTTCAGCCGCAGCCGCGGCTGCGAGCTGAACTGCCTTCGCCTTCTTTGCCTCTGCCTCCGTCTGATCGAGCTGATCCTTCGCAACATACCGTTTTAAATATAAATTTCTTATTCGTTCGACCCGCTTTTCGCTATACTCGACATCGGCCTGCGCGGCCTGTTCCTTTTCCCGCGCCGCCTTGAATCCGGCTTCCGCTACGAGTACGAGGGCATTCCCCTCCTCGCGGGTGCGCCTGTCTAACGGCTGCGACCGGGGCGGTTCTATAGAAACCAGAACCTGTCCCTTGCGGAGGGCATCCCCTACGTTCAAACGATTGCGGGTAATATATCCGGCAACCGGTGCGGAAACGAGAAACCTCTCCTTCAGCCGGGTGCGGCCCTCCTCTTCTATTGCCACCCGGAGCGGCCCCCGTTCCGCCGCGACGAGATCGACCGCGATTGGTTTGGGCAGAAAACCGTAAATTGTCGCCAGGATAACGGCGAGGATGATGATGGTCAAAAGAAGCGTTCTTCGTGTTGCAGCTTTCATAATTTATTCCCTCGTTTTCAATACTTCGACAAGATCGAGCGTGTCTAACCGGCGGCGGACGATCAGCCCCGAAAAGGAGGCCGATATCAGCACGACGGCGGCGGCCAGTGCGTATGTATGCATTTCTATTATCAGTGGAACGCGAAACAGATCGGAGGCGAGCGCCCCGGCGATATACGCGCACAGCAGGCGCCCGGCGATAAAGCCCAGTGGCAGGGCGGCAAGCGTGAGCAGCCCCAGCTCGCCCAGCAGGATATACGATATCTCCCCGCGTGTGTATCCCAGCACCCTGAGACTTGCAAGTTCCCGGCTTCGTTCTGAAAATGCTATCCTGGCACTGTTATATACAACGCCGAAGGCGATCGAGCAGGCCATCAGCGTCGCAATGAACGTGAAAAAGAGCATACCCCGTGCCTGCACATCGTGGAAATTTCGGATCTCATTACGTCTAATAACAATCCCGCTCACCCTCGGCATCTCGGTGAAAGTCCGAAACAGAGCCTCGTTCTGCAGGGAGTCGGTCAGCAGATACGCGCCGGAAAGCGCGTTTCCCTCCCGCAGCAACCGGTTGAGGGCGCCTGTATCCATGTATCCCAGCACGCCGAGAAAAAGCTTGGCCGTGCCGACGACCTGAATCCGGCGTACCGGTTTTGCCCCTTCGAGAATCTCGACGGTCAGCAGATCGCCGGTCCGGATGTTGAGCATTCTGGCCAGATAGTCATTGATAACAATGCCTTCGGGAGGAATCGCCACCCGCTGCAGATTCGTGTCCAAAAGCAGATGCAGGCGGCTTCCCGGCTCGATCCCGTAGATTGCCGTCCGGTAGCTTTTATGGCCGGAGACGAACCGCGCCGGAACCCGGCGGAAGCCCTCGGCATTCCGCACGCCCGGCAGATTCTTCAGCTCGTACAAGGCTTTAAGGGAGGATGGCTCGACAAAGCTTATCCGCATATCCTCCTTCTGCGAGCGGACAAACTGGACATCAACTATGAAGTTCACGGAATCCTTGAAGAAACCGCTGGCGATCATCGTTGCGCAGGCAACGGCGATCCCGATTATCGAAAGCAGGGTTCTTACCGGTTTGCGGGAGAGGTTCCGCAGAATCATCCGGGAGGGCTGAGAAAGCATGCGGCCGAGTAGCGCCTTTTCGAGAAATGTCACCCGATAGCGGGCGGGCGGCTCGGGCCGCATCGCCTCGGCGGGGGGCTGCCGGGCCGCCCGGGCCAGGGAAAAGAGCGTGCCGGCCAGGGCGGCAAGGATGCTGATCAAGAGCGCCTCAATGACGACATGGGGATATAAGGTATAGATAAGCATGGGGAAACGGTAAACGGCCATGTAGATGTCTCCCAGCATTCGGCCGAACCAGATTCCGGCCGCCACGCCTCCGCAGAGACCGGGCAGGATGATCAGAACGACCAGCTTCGCGTAATGGAAGCCGATGGCGGCGTTCGTGTAGCCAAACGCCTTCAGGATGCCGATCTGCTCGCGCTGCATGTTGATCGTCCGGCTCATGACGACATTCAAGAGAAAGGCGGCGACGAAGATGAAGATCGTCGGAAAGATCCGGGCGCTCTGCCGGAGCTGCTGAAACTCGCCCGTGAGCAGCCGGTGGGAGATCTGATCCTTGCGGGGATAGGCGCCCAGTCCCCCGGAGGAATCGACAACCGAGTCGAGCGCGGCGATAACATCGCTGGGGCGGGCGTTCCTCGACAAGGTCAGGACGACGTCGTTGAAGGCGCCGTCCATGTCGTACGATTGGGCAAGGGCCTTGCGTCCCAGCCAGAGCACCCCGTAACGCTTAAAATCGGGGCTGGTCGCGTCCGGACGCATCAGCAGCACGAACTCCGGGGAAAGGGCGATGCCGACAATCGCCAGCTCCTTGCGCTTGCCGTTGATGATCGCCGCGAAACGGTCGCCGGGCTCAAAACGGTGGGCGAGGGCGAAGCTCTCGTTGATTACGACCTCATTGTCCCGGGTCGGATCGGCCAGTCTGCCCTGTCTCAAGTAGAGGCGGTTCAAGAGCGGTTCGCCCTCCTCCGGCAGCGACACGAGCCGCGCCGTCACCGGCTCGGCAAAACCGGCGATGTCAAGTTTGGCGTAGCCGCAGACCCTTGTTTCGACAAGGGATACGCCGGGAATCTCGGCGATTTTTTGCTTCAGGCTCTCCGGCGCCCGCTTCAGCGAAACGAAGACGTCGGCAAAGCGGTAGTTGCGGTAGAAAGCGTCCCTGGTAAGAGAAAGCGAATCGATCGTGCTGATGAACATGATGAAGGTCGCCAGGCCGCTTACCACCACGAGGGTGATCGCGAAGACCTGCCCCTTGAGGTGCAGGATATCCCGGAATATTTTTCGATCGAGCGACTTCACGCACTCACCACTGAAGTTCACTTGACGATTTTTTCACCTTGTTTTCCGCGATTTCCGTGATGAGGCCGTTGCTTAAATGGATGACCCGGTCCGCCATCCCGGCGATGTCGGCGTTGTGGGTGATGATAACGGTCGCCGTGCCGAGCTCCCGGTTGATTCTTTCAAGGACCTCGAGGACGACGATTCCTGTTTGGGAATCGAGTGCGCCGGTCGGCTCGTCGCAGAGCAGCACCGCCGGATTCTTCGCAATCGCGCGGGCGATCGCGACCCGCTGCTGCTCGCCTCCGGAAAGCTGGGCGGGAAAATGGTCGAGCCGCTCGCCCAGGCCGACCAGCGTCAGCGCCTCTTCCGGCCTCATCGGGTTGTGGGCGATTTCGGTGACGACGGCAACGTTCTCCAGCGCGTTCAGGCTTGGGATCAGGTTGTAAAATTGAAAAACGAACCCGACGCTGGTGCGGCGATATTCGGTCAACTCCCGCTCGCCGGCGGACGTCAGTTCCTTTTCCCGGTAAAACACCGTCCCGCTGGTCGCCGTATCCAGGCCGCCGATGATGTTCAGCAGTGTAGATTTCCCGCTTCCCGAGGGACCGAGCAGCACCACCAGCTCCCCGGCAAATATCTCGAGATTCGCCCCTCGGAGGGCATGAACCTCTACCTCTCCCATCAGATACACCTTGGCGAGATTTGTTACCTGAAATACCGTGTCGCTCATCTATAGACCATTGTTCAGAAAATAAAAAACCCGATAATTGTCATGATAATCCACCGAAAAAACTTGATCACCGGGTCAAGCGCCCCGATGTACAGAAGACCGATGATAATGAAAAACCCGTATGGTTCGAGGCGGGAGAGGGCGTACTGGGTCCGGTGCGACAGAAACCCCATCAGGATCTTCGAGCCGTCCAGGGGCGGGATCGGGATCAGGTTGAACGCCGCGAGCATGATGTTGATCTGCATCATGTAGTACAAAAGCAGGCCGAGCGAACTGGAAGATTCCGGGGCCAGCAGCTTGATCAGCAAGACAGCGATAAAAGCCATGATCATGTTGGCAACAATGCCTGCCGCCGCGACCATGATCAGTCCGGAGCGGGTGCGAATGTAGCCCATATTGATCGGCACCGGCCTGGCCCAGCCGAAGCCGACGAAAAGCAGCATCAGCGTGCCGATCGGCTCAAGGTGGCTCAGCGGATTCAAGGTCAGTCGGCCGGCGTTTTTTGCCGTCGGATCCCCCAGTTTCCAGGCGACCCAGCCGTGGGCCAGTTCATGAAAAATTATTGAATACAAAAGTGGAATCGCCACCAGAAAAAACGTCAGCGGATCCTTGAACAGCAGATTTATCAACCCCATATATTTTTCTCCACTAAATTAGCCACACTATCCTCGTTGCCGTTGCTGAGTGCAGTTTCAACGATGGCGTCTGGGCTGAGCGACTTAAGCTCATTTTCCGGCACCCACCAGAAAAGATGCTTTACCAGGGGGACAATGTCTGTAAGTTCAGCGTTTTTCATAAGTTGAGTTATTTCTAACATTGTTCGACTGTCTCTGTCAAGGCAATGGTAAGGCCATTTCAGGCTTCAATTTTTTTAAGGGTTCGATGCGTGAAGGGTGTTTGCGATCGTATGAATAGACGGCGGCGATGCCAGCGGGTGTCCAATTATCTTTCTTTCCAGCAATCAGGATCACGACGAAGATGCATGATCGCAATCACCTCGAGCTTGTCGAGACGGTCTCGAAACAAAACGCCAAAAGGAAATGTTCGCGTAAGACAGCGACGGACATCGAGTTCGACAAGAGGATAAAGCTGGGGATTAATTACAATGCGGTTGAGGGAATCCTGCACAGCAGCAAGGAAACGTCTGCCGAGATTCCGCTGCCGAGTCTCGTAATAAGCAGCCGCTTCGATCATCTCGGCTTCAGCGTCAGCTTGAAATACAACAGTCCTCATGTCAGCGATGCATAGGCATTTTTGAACACCTCTTCGGCATTGCGCAGAGTCTCTACGGAATTGTCGATCTCGGCACAACGTCGGTGGATTTCTTCTTTCCATTTTACCGACAAGGGGGTGTCTGCCGACTCATCGAGGCTCTCTATCAGCTTTTCCGCCACGAACGCCCGGAGCACGGGGGGAAGCGCCATTGCATCAGTTACAATTTTGTCTGCAGTAAGACTCATATCGCCACCGTACCTCTTCTTTCCCAGATATCGATCTGCTTTCTTGCGCTTTCTTGCGGTTGCAAAAATAATATACTGATCTGGCTTCCCCTAACTTCCCTTCGATCGTACTGTAATTTGCGAAAAATGAAAAGAGAAAAATATTACAGGAAACAAATACATTAAGAGAGTCGGCATCGCAAAACCTGACAGTGACATAAGTCGGATATGATCGCTGTCGCCGACCTACGGGACAGGCGGGAAGGGGGCGTCTCGCCATCGCAATTCGATGGCGGGGCGGGCCCTTAAATTATTCCCTCTGCGCTGAATTAATTGACCAAAAATCGTTTACGCGATCATTTTGCTTGTTTGAGCCTCTCAATATCAGCAATGATCCGTTGGGTAATTTCCGCCATCTTCGCCTGATCAAAATCGGGGCCCGGCTTCTTTTCGAGTTTAAAATCCTCATCCAGCGCATAGCTCAAATCAACCTTAACGCCGACCTTCTCCAGTGCCTTCTTTATGCAGCGGGCTTCGCATCCGTCGATGACAACCTGATAGTCGTCGTACAGCAAAACCTGGCTCGGCCCTTCAATTTCCGGGAAAAGGGCCAAGGGGCAACGCATAAAGGCATCAGGAATGGCCTTGACGACATCCCTGGGAATAAATCCGCTCATTTGCCCCAGGTTGGAGCTCCCAAAACAGCCATTTACTCCAATTGTTTTGCCGAATTGCGCATGCTGAGTCGTGATAGTTTTCTTGGCCATCTCCATTTTGATTTCCTGAACCGGTATCTTTTCCATTTTACAATCTCCTCAAATAAATAATCCAAGGCTGCATACCCCTCAGCTTCAACCGCAGCCTCCGCGGTTGAAGCAAAGCTTCCCTGGTTCGCCTGCCGCAAGCCCGGCAATGCCTACCAGGTTGAGCCTTCCCGTTTTATCTGACTCAAATCGTTCAGCACGAAAGGTGCTTATATACCTATTCTTATATATTGCAATATAAATATATAAGAATTTAATAAACATTTAATATAGCATAGTTAATAGTATTATATATGCCTTTATTGGACTTTATACGTAAATGGCAGGGGTCAGATTCATCCTTTAATGCAAGACGACGCGTCAAAAATTGCGAGGCGGCCGCCGGAAGAGCGACGGGGGAGGCGCGGTTTCGGCTGCTGATGAATAGAGCGGGCAGCAGGGCAATAATTTCTTGCCGCTTGCCTTGGGGGATGGTAAGGTACGCCAACTTTTCAAATGAAATTTGGGAGCAGTCAAAAGTGAAGATTCTTCTTGCCGGACACAATATAGACCGTGATATCATAAATGAGTTTCAATACTTGCAGCCGGAACGCCGGGATCTGACGCCGGAGACGATCGCCGCCGCCTATGCGCGGATCAGCCGCAATCCGGCGCCGGTGAACGAGTTGCGGGCAAGCGCGCGGGGCGAGGTGGAAAAGGCCCGCCTCTCCAATAAAAATATTGTCTTTGCAATGGGGCACAGCTCCATCGCCGAGCACGCCGTCTTCAACATCGACATTATCGGCGTGTCCAGGCTGCTTGTCGAGGAAATAGAGCGATCGCGGCTTGTCTCCTATACGGAAAAATCGCAGCGTTATGTGCTGCTCGCCGATGATTTCGTCATTCCGGATGAGGTTCGTGGCGCCGGATTGGAGGAGATTTTTGTTGCCGCCATCCGCCGGCAGAACGTCTTTTACCATGAACTATATGGGCAGCTCAGACCGTATGTATTTGAAAAAAATAAAGAACTTGCCGCGGATCCGGCGAATGTCGCTTTGCTGGAGGGCTGGGCCAAGGAGGATGCCCGCTACTGTCTGGCGCTTGCGACCGAGGCGCAACTGGGGATGACGATCAACGCCCGGAATGCCGAACTGATGATCCGCCGCCTTGCCGCCTCGCCCCTCGCCGAGGCGAGAAGGTTCAGCGGCATGCTTTACGAGGCGGTAAGCGGCATCGCCCCGTCGCTTGTCCGCTACACCAGCCCCACCCCCTACGACCGCGAAAGGGCGGAGGTCTTGCGCGCGGAGGCGTCGCGGCTGGCCGACAAAATATCCGACTATGCTGGAAGGATGGATGACAGCGAGGCGCAGAGCGTCGTCCGCCTGCTGTCTTTTGACCCCCGGGGAGACGACAAAATCGCGTCGGCGCTGTTGATGTCCGCTTCCAACCTCTCTTTTGCGGAGTGTTCCCGCATCGTCGAGCGGATGACCTTAAGCGAAAAGGAGGGTCTTTTCAAAACGGCGCTTCAGGAAATGAGGGCCCACGACGCCGCACCCCGGGAGTTTGAGCACGCGTCTTTGACGTTTGAACTTGTCGTCAGCGCTTCCTGCTATGCTCAGTTGAAGCGCCACAGAATGGCGACGCTTTCTGTCCAGGGGTATAACCCGGCGCTCGGGGTGACGATTCCCCCGGCCGTGACGGCAATCGGCAGGGAGGCTGACTTGCGCAAGCTGTGTCTCGAAGCGGAAAAGGTTGCCCGGAAGATAGCGGAAACGGGCCCGACTGCCGCCGCCTATCTCCTGACGAATGCCCACCGCCGCCGGGTTATCATGACTGTAAACGCCCGGGAGCTTTACCATATTGCCCGTGTTCGCGCTGATCGTCACGCCCAGTGGGATGTCCGCCAGATGGCGGCAAGAATAGTAAATCTCGGGAAAGAGGCGCTGCCGCTTGCCTCGCTGCTTGCCGGCGGCAAGGATGAATTTGCCGCTATCTATGCGGACGTATTCGGCAAGGGGGGATGAGGACGGGCGGGCTGCTCATTGTTCAAGTTGTAATTGGGGCTCACTTCTGCTAAACACGTCCGGGATTGCGGATGATCTCGTTTGTATGAAAATCCCCCCATCCCCCCTTTGCCAAAGGGGGGTAAGGGGGGATTTTCATACTTCGTTGTGCCCGACACGGGCATGGGGGTTTTTATAAAAATGAGGGTAAAGGAGAATAGAGATGATTGATATTATGAAGGATGGACCTGTTAATCCTGTGAAGATACAGGACAATACATTTCGCGATGGGCACCAGTCCATCTATGCGACGCGGATGCGGACGGAAGACATGCTGCCCATTGCCGAACAGATGGATGAAGCCGGTTTCTGGGCGATGGAGGTGTGGGGAGGCGCCACGTTTGACACAATGCACCGTTTCCTTGGCGAAGATCCTTGGGAGAGGCCGAAAATCCTCAAAAAATACATAAAAAAGACACCGTTTTCAATGCTGCTGCGGGGGCAGAATCTTGTCGGGTACCGCAATTACGCCGACGACGTGGCCCGGCTCTTTGTCGATAAGGCCTGCGATGTGGGAATTGACGTGTTCCGCGTTTTCGACGCCCTCAACGACTTGCGCAACTTTGAGACGGTGGTCGAGCGGATCAAGGCGAACGGCAAGCATTTCGAGGGGGCGATTTCCTATTCCCTGACGGAGCGTCATCTCGGCGGCCCGGTTTTCAACATGGAGTATTATGTCGAGCTCGCCAAAAAACTGGAGGCGATGGGGGCGGACAGCGTCTGCATCAAGGACATGGCCGGGATCATCTCGCCTTACGATATCTACGATCTGATCACGGAGATGAAGAAGGTCGTCAAGGTCCCCCTGCACCTGCATACCCACTACACAAGCGGGATGGCGTCGATGGCCTATATCAAGGCGATCGAGGCCGGCGTGGACATTGTCGATACCTGCCTTGCCCCCTACGCGCTGCGCACCTCGATGCCTGCCATCGAGCCCTTGATGGTAGCTCTGCAGGGGACAAAGCGGGACACCGGCATGGATCTGCACAAGCTGATTAAAATGGGCGACCACCTGGAGAAAATTGCCCCCAAGTATAAGCAGAATCTGGCATCGAATACGCTTTCCCTGATCGACGCCGGCGTCCTGGAACACCAGATCCCCGGCGGCATGATCTCCAATCTGGTCAGCCAGCTCCGGGAGATGAACGCCTTGGATCGCATTGGCGAGGTTTATGCCGAGATTCCGCGGACCAGAACGGAAGCGGGTACCCCGCCCCTGGTTACCCCGACCTCCCAGATTGTCGGCGTGCAGGCGGTGATGAATGTCGTGGCCGGCCGGTACAAGATGATTAACAACCAGTTCAAGGACCTGATTTACGGTTTGTACGGAAAAACGCCGACCCCCATTGATCCCGAGGTGCAGACGATCGTTTTGAAGCGCAACAAGCGCGGTCAGACGCCGATTACCGGCCGGCCCGCCGATTATATCGAGCCGGAACTGGCAGACGCAAGGGCGAAGATCGGCGATCTGGCAAAAAATGATGAAGATCTGCTTACTTACGCACTATACCCGGCGACCGGCGAGCAGTTTCTGAAATGGAAATACGGGATAGAACCGATGCCGGACAGCGTCAAGCCCGCCCCCACGAAAGAAAAATAATGTAGGGGCGACCCCCTGTGGTCGCCCCTTTAAATTTGTTCAATCACGAATTCGGTCAACCACGGGGGGTTGCCCCTACAAGAACGATGCCATGGATGTGATTGGGCAAGATAACGAATTCATCTATGCCGATGCCAGGATAAAACAGGGGTATTTTATCCCAAATCTCCTTTACCATATTCCCTGATTCATTGGGTTCAGGGCAGGCACAGGGGCCTGCCCCTACAATTCTACCGAACAGACATGTTCGGGTTTCAACGCAAATGGTGATGAAATAGGCGCCCGCTGTTGAATAATCGTAACCCGGCAGACGGATGGAACGGCGGCGATGAACGTTATCGTTTTCGGTCATGCATCCCCGTAGGGGCGGCCCCCTGTGGTCGCCCATTCACAAATGATTTCGCCCCCTTTTACGCCAGCATGCCGCCGTCAACCGTCAGGCACATCCCCGTCGTGTAGGATGCCGCATCGGAGACGAGGTAGAGAACCGCCCCGGCCATTTCCGCCGGCTTGGCGATTCGCCCCAGCGGAATCATCGGCAGCGCGATCTTCATGATTTCCTCGCTTTGCGTCAGCGCGGAGGCAAATTTGGTGTCGGTGAGCCCCGGCAGAAGGGCGTTTACCCGGATGTGGTACGGGGCAAGTTCTCGGGCATAGACCTTCGTCATGGAGATAACCCCCGCCTTGGTGATCGAGTAAACCCCCTGAAAAAGCGCGGGCCGGACGCCGTTTATCGAGGCGACATTGACGATCGCCCCCCCGCCTGATTTCTGCATCAGTCGGGCGGCGCACTGACAGGCAAAAAAGGGTCCCTTCAGGTTGACGGCAAAGGTCTTGTCCCAGGCCTTTTCCTCAATGCTCAACGCGTCGCCGAAGGACGGGTTGGCGCCGGCGTTGTTCACCAGAATGTCGAGCTTTGGGAAACGTTTCGCGACTTCGGCAAACAATGTCTGAATCTGCTCAATGTCCCCCATATTACAGACGAGCGATTCAACCTCGCCGCCTGCCTCCTTGATTTTCGTCTCCACGCGCTGGAGGTTTTCCGGCCTTCTGCTGACCAGAATCACCCGGGCCCCGTGGGCGGAGAGCATGCAAGCGATAGCCTCGCCGATGCCGCGACTGGCGCCCGTTACCAATGCCGTTTTTCCTTTTAGACTGAACAGATCCATCATTTCCTCCTTTTGACAATCGTTACGGACGCGACGGAGCGCGTCCCTCCAATTTTAATCCCCTTTGTGAAGGCGTGCCGTCATGAGTGTTTAACTATGGAACAATTTACAATGCCGATTTCTCGATCAGCCGCCTGCAAGCTGCTTCGAGAACCTGAACGGCGGCGATCATCAGTTTAAAGCGCTCGTCTTTGGTCTGGCCGTGGTAGAAGCGCCAGTATATCTGCTGGACGATTCCGGCAAGCCGGAACATTCCGAAACAATAGTAGAAATCGCTTTTTTCAACGGGGATTCCCATCTTCTCCGAGTAGCGTTTGATAAACTCCTGCCGCGTAAACATCCCGGGCAGGTGCGTCGGAATCATCCGGATGGCCTGCATAGCGGGCGGGTCGTCGTGATTGGTCCAGTAGGCCAGCGCCCCGCCGAGATCCATCAGCGGATCGCCGATCGTCGCCATTTCCCAGTCGAGGACGCCAACTATCCGAAACGGATCGTCCGGGTGCAAAACCACGTTGTCAAAACGGTAGTCGTTGTGGATCACCGAAACGTGGGGACTTTCCAGCGGCATCTTTTCGTGCAGCCAGGCCATTATTCCTTCAAAATCGGGGGCGTCGGGGGTCTTGGCCGTTCGATAGCGCTCTGACCATCCTTCAACCTGCCTTTTGACGTACCCCGCCGGTTTGCCGAAGTCTTCCAGCCCTATTTCCCGGTAATCGACCTGGTGCAGCTCGACGAAGACATCGATCAGTTTTTCACAAAGCCGGGCCGCTTCTTCCGGCTGGAGCGCGAGCGATTTCGGCAAATCCCGGCGGATGATCAGCCCCTTTATCCGCTCCATGACGTAAAAGGGGCAGCCGATAAGCGTCTCGTCATCCGTGTAGGCCAGCGGCTCCGGGCAATAGGGGAAGGCCGGGCGGAGCGCCTGGAGCATCCGGAACTCCCGCCCCATGTCGTGGGCTGTTTTTGCCTTGCGGCCAAACGGCGGTCTGCGGAAGACCAGCTCGCGCTCGCCGACGCGAATCAGGTAGGTAAGATTGGAGTGGCCGCCGGGAAACTGGGATACCGTGAGTGCGCCGCTCAATTGCGGGATATTGTCCTTGAGAAACTGCTCCACCCTTTTTATGTCGAACTCTTCGCCCTCGCGAATCGGGCGTGTCTCATCCGCTACATCCATTTTCCCCTCCTTCGACTTGGGATTGTAAATGCGTGCATAAATTTTGCTTTATAGAGGTAATTGCAAAAGTCGCAAGTCTATCATTTCCGCCCCCGCCTGCGCGGGGGTAAACTCTGGGCGGAAATCCAGCATCTAACTGCCTTGAATCATGGATGCCCGACAAAAGCACTCGGGCATGACAAAACGAAGTTTAATGTTCATAAAACGCAGATTAATGTTCATAAAACATTTTGCAATTGGCTCTATGTAGTTTCCTTTTCAGACAACCGCCCCGGACGCGACTTAAGCACGTTCCTCCAATTTTATCCTTATTTATGACGGCGCGTCGTCATTAGTTTTCCTTCAGGAAATAGTCCATCATTTCAATCAGAAAACGGGCGTAGTCTTCCACGGAGACGGCGCGTTTCTGGTATTTCCAGGGCTTCAGGTACCAGTCCTGAAGCATCGCCTTTAAAACCGCGGCGGTCAGAATTGGCTCAATCGCCCGGAAACATCCCGCCGCGATGCCGTCTTTGATGATTTCCACAAAGATGCCCTCTGTGTATAGCTCCATCTCGATGGCCTTTTTCTGCTCCTCCCGCCGGAGGTTTTTGGCCTCCATGTAATTGAAGTAGAACCAGGGTTTCATGATTTCGCTCATGTATAGATGGGTCTCTATTGCCTGAACCAGCCGTTCGCCGGGAGCGGAATCCGGCCTTATCTCGCCGGATAGCGCCGTATTCATAAGCCGGCTGCCGAGGTTGCGGATCATGGCGAGCAGTTCTTCCTTGCTTTTGAAGTACGAATAGAGCGCCCCCATGCTGAGGTTCGCCTCTTTGGCCAGATCGCGCACGCTCATCGCCTGAAAGCCCTTGCTGCTGCTGAGCGCAAGCGTTGAGTCGAATATTCGGACAAGATTGCGGACGGCGGTTTCGTCCTTCTTTATCCGGATCTGCTCCCTGTTCGCGCTGAGAAACTCGCTGCAGATCTGTTCGCTGGAGAGGTTCACCGAATTTTTGAATGCCTGAAAACCCTGCACGTCGTGTTCCTTTATTTAACGGTTTTGCCGGCGTATTCCCGCAAGATCCGCCGGGCGACGGACATCTTGTGCACCTCATCGGCGCCGTCATAGATACGGGCCGCCCGTTCATGGCGGTAGAAAAACGGGATGATGACATCGTCGGTCATTCCCAGTCCGCCATGCACCTGCAGGGCTTTATCGACAACATTCTGCATCACTCCGGCCACGTGGAACTTGATCAGCGAAATATCCTCGCGGGCCTCTTTCACCCCCAAATTGTCGATCTTCCACGCCGCATTGAGCGTCATCAGCCGCGCCCCCTGGATAGCGGCGGCGCATTCAGCGATCCACGCCTGGATGATCTGTTTGGAGGCAAGTGTTTTTCCGTCGGAGGTGATAATCCGTTCCGACGCCCTCTTGCACATCAGATCGAACGCGCGGCTGCAAACGCCGAGCCAGCGCATGCAGTGGTGGATGCGCCCCGGACCGAGGCGCTCCTGGGCGATCACGAAGCCCATCCCCTCGGGGCCGAGGAGGTTTTGCTGCGGCACGCGGCAGGACTGATAGAGGATCTCCGCGTGGCTGAAATAATCATCCCCCGCGTGCCCCATGACGGGGATGTTGCGCACCAGGTTAAAGCCCGGTGTGTCCGTCGGGACAATAATCATGCTGGCTCGCAGATGCGCCGGGGCGTCGGGGTTGGTCACCGCCATGACAATGGCGAAGGCGGAGCCGTCCGCGGACGAGGTGTACCATTTCTGGCCGTTTATCACATAGTCGTCGCCGTCTTTTACCGCGGTCGTGTCCATCATGACGGGGTTGGAACCGGCGAGATTAACCTCCGTCATCGAAAAACAGCTCCGGATTTGACCCGCGACGAGGGGTTTCAGCCAGCGTTCTTTTTGTGCCTCGTTCCCATATTTGTAGAGTATTTCCATATTTCCGGCGTCGGGCGCCTGGCAGCCGAAGACATAATGGCCAATGGGCGTCCGTCCGAGTTCCTCCGAGACGAGACCGTGCTCCAAGAGGCTCAGCCCCATGCCGCCGTATTCCTGCGGCTGGTTGGGCGCCCAGAGCTCCATCCGCTTGACCATCGCCCGTTTTTCTTCGAGAACGGGGAGCAGCTCCCGGAAGGGTTTCTTTAAATATTCCGCCTCCAACGGGATCAATTCCCGGTCAACGAATTCCCTGATCATTCCGGTTATTGCCTGCATCTTTTCCGATAGCGAAAAATCCATCATTGCCTCCTGAAAGAAAAAAGTTATTATCTGCAAGTAACTGCTCATGCAGTCAGGCTGAAGCCTGACCCAGCCGGAGGACCCGACGGAGCGCGTCCCTCCATTTTATGAACGTTAAACTCCGTAATTTTCGAATTTCATATAGCCAGCAATCCAGCCGCAGCGCGGCGAAATGTTAATAGACATTAATCCGCTACCTGTATGTGACGAGCTCCTGCTCCCTCCGGAGGGACAGGTGTGCGGTTTCATTGAATGACGCCATGGTAAAGCGATCACCCTTGTAAAGAAATTTTGTTATCGAGGCGTTGGCTATCTGCCAGCCAAGCCGGATCGTCTCCTCGTTGGAAAGTTTAAGCGCCCTCTGGAGGGCCGCGGAAATTGGCCCGCCCGAGGTGAAGATGAGGATTGTCCTGCCCGCAGGATGATCTTTGATGATCTTTTCTATTCCGTTCCAGACTCGAGAAGTAAATTCCTCCCAGGTGGGGAGGCCTTCCTTTTTGTATTTTCCGGTTGCCCAGCCGGATAAAACCTGCTCGAATAATTCCTGGAATTTCTTTTTGTCCGCATATTTCTGAAGGATGTTTTCGGGCAACGAGGACTCCTCGCCGGCGATTTCCCTTACAAACGACAGCAGAATTTCCTGAGAGCCGTACTCGTTAAAGGCTTTGTCGATCCGGGGGGCCTGGATAGCGGGAACGGCATTTTTATACATTTCCACCGTCTGTTGAGCTGTGTCGACCTGCCTTTTCATCTTGCCCGAATAAAGAATATCGGCGGCGACGCCGACTGCCGCAAGATGCTCGGCCAGCACCCGGGACTGTATTATTCCCTTGGGGGAAAGGCGGTCGTAGTCCTCGCTGCCAAAGGATGCCTGTCCGTGACGGATCATGTAGATAGTTCCCATGTCTATGCTTTTACTACAGCGTGTAAGGGGTGTCAATAACTTTATAGAGCGAGCGCTCGTTTTTAATATCGAGATGAGCGGTTGAAAACGAGAGGTTCCATCGCCCACCGGGGCGGCTGTCGGATAGGCCTTGTTTTTCAGCCCGGCTCAGGATAGAATGCAGCCATTGCTTTCATGAAAATAGAGGGTCCATGCTGAAAATAATAATGATTTCCGTCGCAATTCTGACATTGCTGGCTTCCCATGCCCTGGCTTTTGATCTTAGACTAGCCGGGGAAAGGATTGATCTGCGCGCCGTTGATGAGCCCCTGCAGAACATTTTGCGGGGGATGGCGCAGCAGGGAGTCCGGGTGCGCGTTGATCCACAGGTAAATCCCCGCGTTTCCGCCGCTTATGAAAATCGCGATCTCTGGGAGACCATGGCTATTCTGTTAAAATCCTATGATCATGTCCTGGTTTGGGAAAAAATGCCGCAAACGCCCGCCTCCTTCAGGCTTGCGGAAATTCAGATATTCAGGCCCGGCAAAAAGGAGCTGATTCAGGAGCTGAATCCCCGCGTCTTTTTACTTGCGAAAGACCCGCAGGACGGAACGCTTTTTGTTCGCGATGAATTGCTTTTGCAGGTAAAATCCGGAGCGGATCTGGGGGGATTTCTTAAAACGAGCGGCGGCCGGGTCATAGACAAGAATGAAACGCTGGGCATTTACAAAATTCGCCTGCCGCCGGATGCGGATCTTCCGGCAATCATCTCCAGGCTCAAGACCCTGCCGGGCATTGTTCAGGCGGAACCGGATTTTGCCTATCCGTCTTTTTACCCATATCGCGCCGACCTATCCCTGCCGACCGGGGAGATCGCCAAGGTGTTTCGCAAGGAGGGCAAGGTTCCCGTGGCGGTGCTGGATACGGGATTGCAGGAGGGAATAGGGCCGGACGGTTTTGTGATCGCATCCTTTGACGCGGTTATTCCCGCCTGGCCCCTGTCTGATCATCTCGGGCATGGAACCCAGATGGCGTTAATTGCCTCCGGTCTGGTCAAACCCATTGGGGCGCAAGCTGAGGGCGGAGGGCAGATTCCGGTGGTGGCCATCCGGGCGATGGATGACAACGGCTTTACGACCGATTTTACGATCCTGAAGGGGATAGATTTTGCGATTGAAAATGGCGCCCGGGTGATGAGTCTGAGCTGGGGATCGGAAAAACGGAGCGACTTCCTGGAAAAAATATTGAACTATGCCGCGGCAAAAGGGATGATCATTGTGGCCTCTGCGGGAAATGAGCCCACGGGGCAACCGGTTTATCCGGCAGCCTATCCCTCAGTGCTTGGCGTGGGGGCGGTATATCCCAATGGCAAAACCTGGGAAAAATCAAATTACGGCAGTTTTGTAAGCCTGTACGCCCCCGGCTTCGCTGAACTGCCGGTGGGCTACAAAGGCGATCCGGGTATTTATGGCGGAACATCGATTTCCGCTGCCTTTGCCGCCAACCGCATCGCTGATTATTTGTCGAAATTTCCGGAAAGCGGCATTCAGCAAATTAAGGCAGCCGTTCAGGACAGCAAACTGCGGATAAATTAAAAATCAAATATATCGAGGTAATTGCAAAACTCCCCATTCTTGTCATTCCCGCAACGATTCTGAGCGGGAATCTGGTTCTAACTACTTGAAAAACCATATTATGAACATTAAGCTTCGCTTTCCCGATAGAGACATTCGGGAATGAAAAATGGTTTTGCAATTGCCTATATCAATACTTTTTCCTGTAAAATCTTTTTCCCATCGCTTAACTGCAACCTTTGCACCGTCTCCCCGCGATGCGCCTTCTTTTGGCGGCGGGGGATACGGCTTGATATTGATAGATTGCTGAACGGTATTGAATTTGCGACTGTATTTGTGCTGTTATTTGTTTGCCCAGTCGGCCCTGATAAATAAAGGCGCCGGCAGCAGAAGCTTCTGGTTGATCGGGGTTTTTCGGTCTTGCAATGTCGGGTTTGTTGATGATAGAGGCAGTTACGGGTATATGAAAGTTATTATTACCTGAAGGAGGTCGCAGCCGATGTTGAAAGACATGTCATTGAAGATAAAGATTACCCTGCTCGTTTTTGTCAGCCTTACCGTGATCCTGGGGGCCTCTTCGTACCAGATTTACAGCAAAACCAGAGCGGCGATGGAGGCAGAAACCTTGAGTGCCTCCAGGCAGATCGCGGTGACTATCGGCGATACCGTGACGGCTTATGGCGAAACGGGCGATATGAATGGCTTGGGGCTGTTCCTGAAAGCCACCGCTGCTCGCAAGGATGTGGAAAGCGTTCATGCCATCCGAGACCCTGCCGTCGCCGCGCAGTTCAAAGAGCGTCAGGGGGGGCAGCCGCAGGATGAGCTGGAAAAGCTGGTACTCTCCACGGGGAAGGAAACATTCAATGTTTACAGGGACAAGAGCCTGATCCGGTTTGTTCTTCCCATTATTGCCAAGAAGGACTGCCTTTCTTGTCACAATACAGCCAAGGAGAACGATGTATTTGGCGCGGTATCCGTATCCTTGCGGTCTGATCGCGTTGTCGCGGCCCTGACGTCAATCGGTTGGAACTCCCTCATTGCCTCCGGCGTGGGGATTATCCTGGAGATTTTGCTGCTCAACCTCATGCTGGGCCGGGTGGTTATACGCCCCATCCAACGGGTGGCGGCGGCGCTGGCCGAGGGTGGCGAGCAGGTGGCGGCGGCAGCCGGGCAAATCTCCTCGTCAAGCCAGGCATTGGCGGAAGGGACCTCGGAACAGGCGGCCTCGCTGGAAGAGACATCCTCTTCGCTGGAAGAGATGTCTTCGATGACCAAACAGAATGCCGACAATTCCGTCCACGCCAAAACGATGATGGGCGAGGTGCGGAAAATCGTCGGCAAGGTAGATGGACAGATGGGGAACATGGTGAAGGCCATCGAGGAGATTACGCGTTCCAGCCAGGAAACAGGCAAAATTATCAAAACGATTGACGAGATTGCCTTTCAGACGAACCTGCTGGCCCTGAATGCGGCTGTGGAAGCGGCGCGGGCCGGCGAGGCGGGCGCCGGCTTTGCCGTGGTGGCTGATGAAGTGCGCCGTCTCGCGCTGCGGGCGGCGGAGGCGGCCAAAACCACGGGGAAACTGATAGAAGGCACCATCAAGGCGGTTGAGCACGGCAATGAGCTGACCCATCAAACCCAGGAGGCATTTCAGGAGAATGCCTCGATTTCGGTCAAGGTTGAACAGTTGGTGGATGAGATTGCCGCGGCCTCGCAGGAGCAGTCGCAGGGGATAGGACAGGTGAACATCGCGATCGCGGAGATGGACAAGGTTACCCAGCAGACGGCGGCCAACGCGGAAGAATCGGCTGCTGCCGCGGAGGAATTGACGGCCCAGGCCGAGCAGTTGAAGATTTATGTGGCTGATCTGCAGCAGGTGATAGGCGGCGCCAAGGATGCCGGCGTCCCGGCGCCACCGACAGGATATGGAATGGCCAGGAAGGTTTTACCGAAGGATGGTCATAAGTCTCTGGCCTTAACTGTAAAGAGAGCCGCTGGCCAGCCGCCGAAGAGTAAGGGTGGAAGAGCGCTGAGGGCGCCCACGCCCCAGCAGGTAATCCCCCTGGATGAAGGAGATTTCAAGGATTTCTAAAAGTTGAATCAGCCCTGCAGCGCCGCCAATATTTCCTCGATATCGGGAAGCTGCCGGAGCGGGTAGATTTTGATGAAAATGACCTTGCCCGTTTCATTCAGGATGATGTTGGCCCTTTCCGAAAAACCTTCGGTCCGGAGAATTCCCAGGGATTTGGCCACCCCCCCGTGCGGCCAGAAATCGGCGAGAAGCCTGGTGTTTTTGATTTTCAGGCTTTTGGCCCAGGCCGCCTTGGACGGAACGCTGTCGATGCTGAGGCCGAGGGCGACGGTGTTGAGCTTGTCCATGGCCTTTTTGCTTTTCTCCAGCGCCTGCATCTGCTGGGCGCAGACGGGCGTCCAGGCCAGCGGATGAAATGAGAGCAGCACCCGTTTTCCCTGGCATTCGTAAAGCCGAAAATCCTGGCCGTTCTGATCCTTTAGAGTAAAATCCTTAACCTTCTTTCCCTCTTTCGCTGCGTTAGCCATAATAAGCCTCCTTGCGACGGACAAATTGTTTTAATCGAAACGCGCTGTCGTTACATGAAGACAATACAATTGTTGAGTCGGTTAGTCAATAATATGATTGATGTTGTTTTTTGACGCAGGAGGCAATTGCAAAACCATTTGTCATTCCCGAATGTCTCTATCCCCGATAACGGCATTCGGGGACGAATATGGTTTTTCAAGTAGTTAGAACCAGATTCCCGCTCAGAATCGTTGCGGGAATGACAAGAATGGGGAGTTTTGCAATTACCTCGCAGGATAGGGACTTATAATTGGCTGAATCTGAGGGTTTTAAAAAAGTGCTTGACACGTTCTATAAAATCTGTTCGAAAGACGCGGCGAGGCAGTGTTTGATTTGAACCTTTCCATTATCAAACGAAAAATGCATTACAAATTAAGATAATTTAGAAGGGGAAGAAAATGAGGTACGCAGAGACAGGATTTAATTTGGAAGTTGATCTATCTCGGGGCAGCGTTGACAGGGTGGAGACTGATCCAGGATTGACTGAACTTCATCTGGGTGGTCTGGGCACTAATGCCAGGCTCTTATGGGACAGGGTTCCTGCCGATGCCGATCCCTTTTCTCCGGAAAACCTGCTGATTTTCGGCACCGGTCTTTTATGCGGCACCCCAGCCCCCGGAGCTAATCGCACCATCGTTTCCACCTTCTCTCCCCAGACCAAGTTAATGGCTTTTTCAATGATGGGCGGGTTTTTCGCCCCGGAATTGAAGTACGCGGGTTATGACAAGGTGGTCATTCGCGGCAGGTCTCCCAAACTTGTTTATCTGTGGATAAACAACGACAAGGTAGAAATACGCGATGCCTCTCATCTGCAGGGGAAGGGCGCTGGGGAAACGGCGGAGCTTATCCGGCAGGAGTTGAAAGAACCGAAAGCCCAGGTGGCCTCCATCGGTCTGGCCGGAGAAAACAGGGTCTATTATGCCTCCATCGAGCAGGGCCGCTCCAGCGCCAGCCGAGGGGGAGTCGGCGCCGTTATGGGCGACAAGGGCTTAAAGGCGATAGTTGTCCGGGGAACAAAGGACATCAATATTGCCAACCCGACCCAATATATGGGTCTTTGCAATGATGTGCTGAAATATATTCAATTCCGCGAAAAAAATCCTATTCCCGGGGTGCCGGCCATTTTAACCGGACTCGGGTCGCCCCAGGAGATGGCAATCCATGATGAGTCGTGGCATACAGAGAACTTCGCCTGGGGGAATGCCCGTACTCGGAGAAAAGGTTTCTGGACAGAGGAAGTAGAAAAAACTTGGAGGGAAACCCAGGAAAACGCCCGGAAGCGGTTGATAAGTTGTTATAACTGTCCGATGAAATGCGGGGCAACTGTTTCCGTTCCCAATACGCCGGTCTATATGATGAAATGCTACTCCAAACTTACCTACACGATGGCGGCCATGTCCGATCTGGAGTTTGGCTTCAAGATTGCCCAGAAAGCCACGGAATATGGAGTGGACGCATTTTCCGCCCCGCAGACCATGGCCTTCGCCGTTGAGCTTTACGAAGCCGGCATTTTGACCGACCAGGATATGCCGGGATTCCCGACCGATAACAAGGACAGATTTTACTGGCTGCTCGACAAAATTGTGCGGCGCGAGGGTATTGGCGATATTCTGGCCAATGGCACCTATTGGGCCGCCCAGCAGATTGGCAAGGGGGCGGAAGCCTATGCCCACAATAATATCAAGAAACATGAGCAACTTCCTCTCAAACTGGGAATGCTGAATCCCATCTATTTTCTCATGTATTCGACCGGCGAAAAGATTGGCATTACCCAGATTGAAGGACAGTTCCCCCAGGCGCCTTTTGACACGAAGGAGGCTCGGGAAGAGTTTGTAAAGGATTGGTTCCAGGTTCCTGATGAAAAATTCAAGCAGTATTTTCTGGACTGGGAACCACGCGGAGAAAACTCAAACCCCTATTACCCGACGGTTGGGATGTCCTGTGAAATTGTTGACTGGATGGAAAAGATGCACTACATTGATGACGCCCTTGGGGTATGCGCCGGTTTATCATCATTTCCTCTGAAACCTCCATATCATATACACAATTACCCGCTTTTCATCTCCGCGGCGACCGGGATGGATATTGGCGAGGCCGAGCTTTCGCAAATAGCGAGGCGGAACCGGACGTTGCTGCGGGCGATTAACAGTAGAAGAGGCCTGAGAAGGGCCGACGAGAAGCCGCCTGAAGACCATTGGAAGAAGAGATTCCCCGAGCTGGAAGAGCAGCTCCGGGATGAGTACTACAAATTCAAGGGGTGGAATAGTCAAGGCATTCCCACGAAAGAGTCTTTACATGAGTTGGCGATGGATTACGTCAGCGAAGATTTGGAACGAAGAGGGATCATAAAAAATGAAGGTTAAGAAGAAAATCAAGACAATCAAGGTAGTCGTTGATAAGTGCAATGGTTGCCGGGCCTGTGAGATGATCTGCTCCGCCTTTCACGCGAACCCGCAATACAGCAGCAACAATCCGGAGAGATCACGGATTCGGGTGATACGCGATCCCCTCAAGGACATATATGTTCCTGTTTACGCAGGTGAATATTCCTCCGCCGAATGCATGGGGAGAGACAAATATGTAATTGACGGAAAGGAATACGACGAGTGCGCCTTCTGCCGGGTTTCTTGCCCCTCCCGGACGCTTTTCAAGGAACCGGATTCCGGTCTTCCGCTGAAATGCGATATGTGCGAGGCCGATCCGCCCCAGGAGAAGCCCCTGTGCGTTCAGTGGTGCATCAATGAAGCCCTGGTTTACGAAGAGCGCGAAGAGGAAGTCGAAGAAGGCGAAAAGCTTGGAGACGTGGAAACAGGCCTGGAAGCGATGATCGACAAATACGGATTGCAGAAGATCGCGGATACCGTTGCCCGGATATCAATGTCCAGCAAGTGCTGATCAGCAAAAGTCAAGGCGAAACAAGAGCATAGAGGAACGCAATGGAGACAGTAGCTCCTTACAGGGAGATAATAGACGTCATCAAGGAAAACGGCGGAGAGGTTTTCAAGTTCTGCTATCAATGCGGG
>JALNYO010000030.1 GCA_023229765.1 Syntrophales bacterium
ACCCGGTCGAAAGCTACAGAAGCAAGCAACACGCTCTTTGAAAACAGACTTCCACCGGCGTTTGATAAATTTCCCGCTTGACAAGAACGGTATCTACAAGTCAACAGCGCTCGATGTCGTATTGATGTGAGCATTACCGACAGTAATCAAGCCCCTTCAAGTTTAAAACCTTTCTCCCGAAATAATCTTAGGCAGGCTTCGGCAACAGTCTTGTCGTAAATGATGTCACTGTTCTTCTCGATTTCATTCAGAGCTGCTTCAATGCCCAAACCAGCACGATAGGGCCTGTGTGAGGCCATGGCTTCAACAACGTCGGCAACGCTGAGGATACGGGCCTCGATCAGAATGTCATCCCCTATCAGATTTCTTGGATAACCTGAGCCATCCATCCGTTCATGGTGCTGGTAGACAATCTCAGCAAGGGGCCAGGGTGATTCCAAGTCTTTGAGCATTTCGTATCCTCTGCGGGCATGCTCCTTAATCAGGGAAAATTCTAAGTCAGACAGTTTTGTCGGCTTGGATAATATCTCGGCAGGGATGGATATTTTCCCAATGTCATGAATGGAACCGGCCATGCGGATGCCATTGATTTTATCCTGGGGCAAACCCATCTCCATAGCGATGGCACGGGCAAGGTCCGCAGATCGGATCTGGTGTCCGGATGTATAGGGATCCCTTGCCTCCACAGTGGAAGAGATGACCTGGATCGTTGTGCCAACTGCCTTTCTGAGACTTTCGAGGGTATCTTGGAGCCTCCTCTCCGCTTGCTTGCGCTCGGTGATATCCTCGGAGATGCCCAGCAGGTATTCGGGTTCTCCCTTTGCGTTCAGGATCGGCACCTTCTTGGTGTGCATGGTGCGCTTTCCCTTGTTGCGGGTCTGTAGAGGTTCCTCCGGTATATCCACAAGCTCCTTCCCGCGCAGAACATCTCGGTCCTTCTCGGTAAAGAAGTCCGCCTGCTCCTTCGGGAAGAAATCGTAATCGCTTTTCCCCAGCAGGTCCTCCCTAGAATGACCCAGCAGATCCTCTCCAGCCCGGTTGAACCGGACGAACCTGAGGTTCCCGGCATCCTTGAGGAAGATCATGTTCGGGATATTCTCGACAACCGAGTCGAGTAACGTATTCATCCGGCGCAGCGCATCCTCCGCCTGCTTGCGCTCGGTGATGATTTTTAAGAGTTCATTCCTGCGGTTTCGGAGTCTCCAGTATAAAATAAAAAGACCTATTGAAATACCAAAGGCAAGTGATACTGATATCGCAATTAAACCGAAGATCCTGATTTCTTTCTGCGAATACCCTGATAATATTTTTTTCCCAAACCACTTGGCATATATACGTTCGTATTCACCGCTTTGGCGTACCTTTCTAATTCCTTCATTCAAAAGGCTGAGTAATACTTTATCTCCTACTCTTACCGCCATCGACCATTTTAGGGTCCTTAGCGGCTCTCCCGTCACTTTAATTTTGTCACCAAACCTGAGTTCCTGGGACAGATAGGTAACTATCGGTTCGGGATAAGCAAACGCATCAACATCGCCGGCGATAAGGGAATAAAGTCCCTCAGCAGGAGTCCTTACAATACGGCATCTTATCGCAGGAAATTGCATCAGATAAAGGTGGGTTATGTGTTGATTAACACAGGCGACCGTTTTTCCTTTCAATGACTCGATGCCGGTAATATTATACTGCCCAGCCCTGACAATGATGACTTCCTTCATTTCAAGGATCGGATCACTGAAATCAAGAACAATATCCCTTTCTTTAGAATAGCCGGTGTCGTGGATGAAATCAGCCTTGCCTAAATTAAGATAATCAAGAACTTCAGACCATACCGGGGAATGAATGTAATTAGTTTGGCCGCCAATGGCTCTTATGACAGCGGTTGAAAGATCACGTCCGAAACCTGTTAAATTGCCATCTTTGTCGAGCATATTTACCGGAGGAAAATTATCTGATGAAGCAACAACAAATTCCCGGGCTACTTGTGGCCTCACATCCTTAGTTGATGCAAGTGCATTTTCATTTACAAGCCAGAAAACTGCTATAACGGCAAGCACTAGCAGTGGAAACTGTCCCCTGAGTGGCAGGCAGTTATTCTTATTTATCATCATACCCCTTGCCTCTTGCTGCTCGCTATTGCCTTCGTGAAAAGATAGTGAATAGCGCGACCCGGTCCGTCACTTCAATGTTAAAACCGATTATCCCCGAGTACACCGATGGGGCTTCCTTTTTCATCGAATATAGGGACGCAAATGGCTACCACCAGCGGCTTATCCTCGACGATCTAAAGACAGTGGAAATGTATGGTTTCCAGTTGGCACTTACCCCTTTATACCAGTAACGATCGGACAGGTCTTTCTCTGCGAATTCTGGAAAGAAAGGATAATTCACCAAGAGAATTGCGCGTTTATCGGTGACATAGGTCATGTCGATCTCGGCATTGTTTTTGAGGTTGGTCAGGTGCAACAAAGCGCCCTTAATGTCCTTATTCTTCACGGCATCGATGAATGTGGGCCGGTAAGCATGGGACTGGAGGATTCCTATGGTTGCTTTTTTGTGTTCTAGGATGAGGCCTGCGAGGAGATTTGCGATGGTCTTATCACTGACCAGACCACCGCCGGAATGAGGAGAATCAGGAAAAGAATATTGGTTGCGTACTTCCATGATCAGAATCCTCTTCTTCGCTGATTTTTGAGGTCGACATGGTTTTCAGAAGATTTACATTCTGACACGCTGACTGTCTGGGAGCATATAGTAAAAAAAAAGAAAATACCAGAGATTTCAATTCATAACCGATAATGAATACCGTTCGAAAGGGTGGATATTTTTCAAAATCACCAGACGCTTGACTTCAGGAAGGAACCCTCGCCCCCAATCATCCCCCTAAAATGCCATCTTTCAACCGCAACTCATCAATATACCTTGGTGAAAAAAATGGCAACTTGTAAGTCATGCCTTCGCCGCGATAAAGGGTGGATTAACGAATCAGTTCAGGAAGCTATACATATCAGCTGGATGAACCGTCTTTATGATAAAGTCGCATGCTTCGATCATGACTTTATCGCCAAAATCTCTTCGATGACACTTGGAAGGTTCGGCTGGCTGAAACTCAGTCCAGTCGCGGGAACTCGATGACGTTTTATGTCAGGAGGAACATGTTTGTGATGGGGAAACGTCGATGCAAGGCTGGAATCTTGGGGGTGCGGGAAATCATCGTACCAATAGAGGCGCTCATCCCCTCTGTAAATCTCGTAACCATAGGATGTGACAAGAGACGCATCAAAATCGAGATCTTCCCTCATGCGTAAACGTAGACCATTGTGGAAGAATATCTCTCCCTCCGCAATTCCCGTATGGGGGCTTTCCGACCAGACAACCACTGTAGAATGGCGAACCTGTGTCCGGTTAATCAATTCTGAAACGAATCGACTATAATCGGCCAATGAAGACAGGGGGGAAGTATCCATTATCAATACGCTGGTTGCACGCGTAGCGTGTCGATGACGTCACGCTTGCAAAGATCTTCTCTATAAGCCTGCTTGCGTCGTTGCCATGTCTCATAAATACCTTTCCAACGGCTGAAATCGTTCCTCGATTCATCGTATTCGTCGTAACGCTCTAATTTGCCAGTCGTCAGCGCCTCATAGAAGTCTTCGCTGAGGATGCCATATTTTTCCTCAAAAAAAGTCATTCGACGTTCGAGAAGTTTCATTTCAACCACAAGCTCATGAATTTCCATGATAACAACCTCACTTTAAGGATATCTTGGATGCATTTATTTTGGGAAGCATCTTCATTCCTGTGCCTCAAAATATCACAGTCCATCGTGCTTATTCAATTGGTTTTTTCTTTTCAAAAATCAAGATAAACTTCACAAGCCGTTCATCCCGTGTTCAATGACCTGGCCCGACGAGCCGTAGAGAAGCCTTGTATTTGAACCCCAAATTATCGACCACATAATTTTACATGCTTTTAAGGCCGTCTGATTGAGACGGCCCTATGCTATTTCTTCCGGTAAACGTTCAGTCCGACCTTCGCCTCTTCATGCCCATCAACGGTGACATTTCCTTCTGTTGAGGCAATGATAATGGTCTTCCCTGATGATGACGGGCCAAAGTCTTTTGATAGGTCAACCTTGATAGACAGGATGTTGCCGTCCACTTTCATCTCTACGTTCTTCATGACAGTTCTCCTCGGGATTTTAAGAAAATGCAGCTTAACACCAACCGCTCAGATGTCAATATAAAAACTTCTTGTGTCATTGCCAGGCTGAAGACCGTAACTCATAATTCATCTCTTTCCATAGTATTTACGATAACGCGCATCAAGGATAACCACCTGTCCGCTGTCCGCCTCGGAACGGATCAGGCGACCGATTCCCTGCCGGAGTTTGATTGCTGTTTCATAACGATAGCGCCGCCAGTACTCCTTTTCGGCAAGGATGTTGCGGCGGGCGATCTGCAGTGGATCCTGGGGGTGGGGAAAGGGAAGCCGGGTGATGATCACCTGGGTCAGCGTGTCTCCGGGGAAATCCACCCCGAACCAGAAGGAATCCACGCCGAAAAGGACGCTTTCCCGGATTTCCCGAAATTCATCGACCAGGGCGAGCGTGGAAGCGCCGCTTTCCTGAAGGAGAAGGGGGTAGCCGGAGGCGCGGATATCGTCTCCGATTCGTGCCGCTATTTCCTTGAGATCTCCGTAGCTTGCAAACAAGACAAGGGTTCGCCCCCGGTTTTCGTGGATAAGACCGGGAAGCAGCTCCGCGACCCGGGACAGCCAGAATTCCTTGCTTTCATAAGCTCCGCTGAGGGCCTCCGGAGGCACGCTGATTACAAAGGCGTCGGGCGCAAAAGGGGAGGGGATCGCCTCAAAACGAAAATCCCGCTCTTGTTTGTTATTACTCCGGCAACAATGTATGTCTAAACCTTCATTCTCGCGCAGGCGGGCAAGCGAAGCTTTATTTTCATAATCCGGAACAGGGCTGGATGCCGGATCAAGTCCGGCATGACAACTTTTAATATGTTCACCTGCCGGAGCAATATTATCAACATGAACCTTTGTTTGCCGAGCATCCGTCTTGTTTTTGGTCAGCTCCTGCTGAAGAACGCTACGCTTGCCGGCACTGGAAGGATCTTCCTGATTTGTTTCGGATGATGGGGCGTTCTTTGGCGTCATGCCGGCAATGCTCATGAAGCCGGCGAAGCTCTCATTCTGACGAAGAGTGGCCGAGGTGAAGATCACGCTGTCCCAGATTTTGTAGAGATGAGTGCGGAGAATGTCCGCCACCTCTACCGCCTGAGTGGAAACGCTCCAGTGGTGAACGTAAAGCACCGCCGCGGTTACATATTCAGGAGAGTCGCAGGCGTCGGCGATGGCCTTTATGGTATCGCCATATTCCTCTATGTCCTGCAGTGCCGTCCTCAGCCGTTCGAGGGTCCGGGGACGAATGCCGAGCTGCCGGCAGGATTCATCGTCCTTTAAAAATGAGAGGCAGACCGCTATTTTTTTGAGGACTTTCCGCAGATCGAGAAGCTGGCAGTTCAAGCGCCCTTTCCGGAAGGAGGGATGTTCCGCGGGGATAATAGTTGCCTTGCCGCCGGAGGGAGCACCCCGAATTGACGAGATAACTGACGAAAATGCCGACATTTCTTCGCGAAGAACATTAATGGCGTCAAGCGCTTCGCCGGCGGCCTTCCCGCAGGAGTCTCCTTGGGAAGGCGGGATGCGCCGGAGCCCCGTTTCGATGTAGGTTGCGGAGTCGGAAATCTCGCGCGACGAGACCTCCATCGCAAAGGCGCTGCGGGCGGCCTGCTCAAAATGGTTAGCCTCGTCGATGACGCAGTTTCCGAAAATTCCCGCCAAGGCCCCATCCTTGTTCAGCAAGGCCAGCTTGTGGTGGTTGGTGATGACAAGACGGGCGTTCAGGGCCTCGGCGGCGATTACCTGGGCCGGGCAGCGGGAATGGCGGCGGGAGCAGCCGCTACGGGCCGATATTTCATGCTGGAGACGTCGGAAAAAAAAGCCGTCGTTGAGGTGAAAGCGGATTCTTTCTCCGGTTGTCTCGCCGTCCACCTGCCGGAAGTAAAAGATCTTATTGACAAAATAGAGCCACAACAGCAATCTGCTCCCGGAGAGGGCCTCTTCATAAATATGATCGAGTTTTTCGGCGCACAGGTAGTTAGATTTACCCTTCAACATCGCGACCGGTATTTTTTTGTAGGCCGGCTTGAGGGAGGCAGCAAGCGGGAGTTCACGCCGGACGAGCTGTTCCTGAAGGTTTTTCGTGTAGGTGGAGATGGCTATGCGGGCGCCGGGGTTTTTTGCCAGAAACTCCATGGCGGGAATCAGGTAGCCCTGTGTTTTTCCGGTGCCCGTTCCCGCCTCGATCGTGAGAACCTCACGCTCGTTGAGGGCGGTTGCCACGTGCTTTGCGTAGGCGATCTGCGGGGGGCGAATTACGTAGTTTTTCGTCTTCGCCGAGAGCGCCCGATAGATCTCTTCAATATGGGGCAGGGAAACCTTTTTTCGCCTTTCCTCTGGAACGGGCACAGGTATTTTGAGCGGCGCCTTTTCCAGGAAGCCTTTCCAGTCGTCCGTTTCCTCGCCGCCGCCGGGGTTGAAAAGCTCTCCGAAATAATCCTGAAAGTTGCTGTTCAGGCCGATAAAAAGATCGCCGAAGAGGGTTTCACTTTTTCGGAGGTAGAAACGCAGGGCCGCGGCCGGGGGAAATTCTGCCGGATTGAGAATAAAACCGGATAGATGTTTGAGTAGCTCGACTGAAAGAAGGAGCGCCTCTTCGGCGCTGAAGGAAAACTTCTCCCGCTTTTTTCCGTGCAGGTATTCCCACAGGGATTTGGGCGAGGCGGTGTTGGCATGGGGCAGAAAGAATTCGGCGGCGAACCGCAGATCGACCACGCGGGGGTTCCCGTAAACCGCCAGCAGCGATTCTATTTCCTCCCGGGGATTCAGCGTGACAACGATATTCGTTTCCCGAAACAGGGGGAAGAGAAAAGCGGCGACATCGGCAAAAGTAGGGGCGCCCTGCAGGGTATCGCGGGAGACGCCCGAGAGGCGATAGTCACGCTCCGTCGTTTTTTTGTACCGTACCGGCGACGAGAACGGTTCCCCGCCGCCCTTGGGAGAGAGCGGCTGCGCGGCTATCTGATAGATGCGGCTGCCTTCGTCTTCATCCTTGCCCACGTGGGCGAAAAGACAAATGATATTGGAGATGTTCCCGTTGTATGGCAGCAGCATTAAACAGCCTCATTTTTACGCATTATTTAGTAGGGCAAAACTTTTCGAGCATCGCTAATTTACTAATGATATCAGTAGTATTATATATGTCGGATATCCGACATACCCCCGAAAAAGCAGACGCCCCATGTCTCTAACTAAGCACTCATCCCCACTTTTTACCTTCAGCCCTTAGCTTTTCCTCTTTACTGGCCGCCGGTCAGTCTCAACCTCTTCAACATACCACACCCTTTACGAAAATTATCTCCCCTTTTTCGTTAACCGGTATTTCTGAGTTGGGCTTTTGGGGGAATCCGGTTGGGTCATCTCAACAAAACCTCCTTCAATAGCAGGTTTCAAATAATCGTAAAGCAATGTTGGACGATGGTTCAATTTCAAGAATTGCATTATCTCGCGAACGGCCAATGGCTGGCGCTGCAAGCAGAGCAGTAATCTCTGCACTTGTTCGGTTACTTGTTCGGTTACTTGTTCGGTTGGCTCGGTTTTCGAGAGCGGCGGTGAACTTGCACCGTTAAGGGCGAGTGGTTGGGCAAAATATACAGTAAAGCGAATACGCATTCCTATCTCGACCATTTGTGGCTCCGGCAAGCCAAATTGTTGTGCCTCCTCGAAGATCCGGAGAATGCCGCTACCCCACTGTTCGATAAGATCAATCTCTCTGAAAACACGTGCTAAAACGCGGTTCCGAAGCTTGGAAACACCCTGACGGATATCATCAAACGTTAACCCCGGCAGCAGAATTCCGGGGTTTTCAATTTCAATCCGGTCGTCAAAAAAAGAAACCCTGATGGGAGCGCCTTTCTGGGAGTAGTCGGCATGAACAACCGCATTTACTAAGACTTCACGGAGGATCGACAGGGGAATGCTCCAGACATCCCGCCGGTGCAATTGAGAGAGGTCGGCACCTTGCAATGCATGCTTTTTCAGGAAATCCATGGCTCGTTCTACTGCAACCGGAAGGTGATCGTAAATTTCCGCGTGATCAAATATTTGACTTTTGGTTTTGCCGATAAAGCGTCCGCATTGAATCCACGCATCGGGAAAAACCGCCGCGCGTTGCTTGCCAAACAACAGGACGCCCCCCACGGTGGGAACCAGACGCCCTTGATGTTTTATGACGAGACGCAGTGTTTCCAAATCTTTTTTCAGCAGTTTGCGGTGCCTTGAAAAACATGAGACTGCCCCCTGAAAATCGAGGTCATCAATCTCCATTTCAGGGAGAGATTGTTCATCAAATGCTGCACCCAAGGCGCTTCTAAGCAGTTCCTGAATCAAATCAACATCTGCCTGACGATTGGTGGAACCGAGCCGAACATACACCCCCTGCATCGGGCCTTCGCGTTTCAGCCAGTGTGGCCGGGAGCCACTGGGATACACTTCTACCGCCAGCAAGGTTTTGTCCTGCCAAGCAATCAATTCCACATTGGGTGCAAGTCGCGGCTCAATGCTGTCGGCAATCAGACTGCATAACCGTTCCTCTTCATCCAGCGGATTCTCAAGTCCGAGTACATTTTTTGTGACATCCTCGATACCTATCAGCAAAACGCCGCCTGCGGTGTTGGCAAAGGCTGTCAAGGTTTTCAGTATATTTCGGGGAGACCTGAGATCACGCTTGAACTCAAGCGTTTTGCCCTCATCGCGTCCGATCAGTTGGTTAATATTCATCATGGTCGAATCCCTCTTAAATAAAATATTCATGACGGCACACCGTCACAAATAAGGACGAAAATTGGCGGTACGCGCTCCATCGCGTCCGTGGCAATTCCCTAAAAAATAACGAATTATAAATCACCAAGTTATGTACGCATTTTCAGGTGAAATTTAAAATGTGAACCCGTCCCCGATTGCCCTTGCAACTATCGGAACTCATAGACAAACAAGTACCTAAGAAAAATTCCTAACAAAACGGCTACAGGTGAATGATTTCCACGTCTCCCCATTTTGAACGCAAATATTCGGCGATGAGCCGGCGATGGCATTGCAACGGCTTTTCCTCGCTGCACTTTTCTCCAACTCAACACAGAGGCGATAATTTTCATTTCTGCCATTCTCCTTGTCAACCATTTCTTCCAACGTCCTGACCTGTGCAAGTTTATCCCTCAATTCCCTGCTACAATCATCGTCGGCGGCTGAAGACAGGGCGCTTCGCTTTGCCACAGAGATTTTTTCTATGCTTTTGGAGTAACGACGAAAATTGACAAACACGTCTCTTGCAGCCATTAAATTTTCAACGCCAAGTAATTTATGAAGAAGATCCCTGCGGTTAGCCGGTGTTTGGGTAAGGAACTCACCCAGTTCTTCTTCTTTAAGAAAATATCCGACTTTCCATTGATGAAAATTAAGATCAGGAAGCGCTGATCTTTCAGTTGGATGCCATACTTTATCTGTGAAAAGTTCCTCCAGAATATCTCCTTTTGTAGACCGATAAAGGCGATAGAGACTGTCGCGAACAGTATAAGTTAACCCAACCGTTCCGCTATTTATGCCATCGGAAACGACGGCTTTTGATGTAACCCCTGTGGTCAGAATTTTTCCGCACAAGGTAAAATAGAGGGCCCGCGCCAAAGTTGATTTTCCGGAAAAATTCTTACCATAAATCACTGTAAGATTGTCGTCGAAATCAAACCGCCGAGAGCCTGCAAAGACGCCGATATTTTTTACGACAAGATGCTTTAATCTCATTTTCCGACTCTTTCGCCAGCGAGAATTTCAGACAATGTTGCTGTGGAAAGTGAAGGATTATCAAGTGTTAATTCTAATGCGTATAAAGCTTTTTCATGATCTTCATCTTCAATTCCCCGACTGTACTTATTTTTATCTGCCAGAACATTTAAATTGTCGTGGAAAATCATCAATATTTCTTGCGTATTCATTAATGTTTCTCCTCCCGTTTTCCAGAAAGTTTACTCACTGAGCGCCTTGAGCGGGGCATCCTTTGCATCTGCGTAATAGACGACAGTGACCTTGGTGGCCAAATCATCAGGTAATTCAGTGATATTCTAAGGCTGCATTACGTAAATAATTCAGGATGGATTCAAGGATAATCATTCAGGGAACCCGCTTGGTTTCAGTTGAAGCAGGAACTCCTCGCAGGGTACGCAGAGGATACCGTCACGCAAAAATCGCTCCCTCCCCCGATACAGCAGCCAGCGGCGGCTTTCCGGAAAGTCTTCGCCGAAGCTTTTAAGCCCGCGCAGATCTTCCGGCCGCACTTGGGAGGAATTCTTCACTTCCAGCGCGTACAAGCCGCCCTCGCCATAGACCACGAAATCCACCTCCACTTTCGACCGTGTCTGCCAGTAATACAATTGGTGTTTGCCGACCGAATAGTCACACCAAGCTTGCAGATGCTGGGCAACGAGACTCTCCAGCGCAGCGCCATCGATCTCCGAGGGAGCATCCAGGGGCCCGGACGGCCGGTTAGCGCGGAAGACTCCGACATCAAAAAAGAAAAACTTCGGATGTGCCGCCAGTTCGCGCTGTGCCCGCCTGGTGAAAACCGGCACTCGAAAAGCCAGCAAAAGATCCTCCAGTATTTCCAGATAACCCTCCACCGTCTTGCGGTTTACGTGGCAATCCCGGGCAACGTTGGCCAAGTTGAGCACGGACGCCTGCGAAAAGCTGATTGCTTCGAGGAAGCGGGAAAAGTTTCCGATATTGCGCACCAAGCTTTCCATCTGCACCTCTTCCCGCAAATAGAGGCCGTTGTATGAGCGCAGAATTTCCTCAGGCGCCTTGCCCCCCCGCACGATTGGCAGCATGCCCAGGCGCAATGCCTCCTCCAGATTGAATTGGGGGCAGAGTTCGGAGGCCATGAAGGGATGCAACGACTTTTGCGCCGCGCGTCCGCCTAAAAGATTTGCACCGCCCCGCCGAAGCTTACGGGCGCTTGAGCCGGTGAATATAAACTGCACACCCTGCTTAGCCTCGATCAGCAGATGGACGACTTCCAACAAAACCGGCAGCATTTGCACTTCGTCGATGACCACCTGCCGGACTTCAGGCCTCGCCCCTATCAACTCCCGCAGACGCTCGGGGCGCGCCGATAGCGAACGCAAGGTTTCCGGCTCCAGAAGATCTACCCGGAGCGCCTGTGGAAAAAGCCTATTGGTCAACCAGGTCTTGCCCGTGCCGCGCGGGCCAAGCAGGAAGAAGTGGTCAGCGGGCGGCATGAAATATCGTGGTACTGATTCCATTTTGCGCCTCATAATAGCAGAAGAGATGCTATTTTATAAAACGTATTTCCAGTGTTTGCAATTGAAAATGAAGACGCTCATAAGACCGGATTGATCATTGACGGCTCAATGGCAACATACCTTTCTGAAATTTTAATCTTTTCCAAGACTGTCATCTTCCCTGCGCTCATCCGTAATTTGCAAGATATGCGAGTACGGCATGGAGGGTTGCGCTGATAAAAAGGATCATTCCTGTTTTCTTGTGCATTTTGAAGGGGACCCTGATCCAGCGAAGTCCCGTACTGAGCTGGAACAAGATCAGTGTCATGTTGACAAGCCCCAGGATTAAAATGATTGAAACTCCACCGATCTTCATAGCAGACCCCTTATTGTGGCTGATCATTTCACCATTATTTTATGTGTTGCCGGCCCTTTGCTGCCATGATTATTGCAACTTGACTCGGCGACGATTTCCGTATCTTCTGTCACCTTGATCTTGATTTCTTTGCTAAAGACCGCTCCCTCAGGTCGATTCTCTCTGGTATAGTCCCACCTTTTCAAGTCTTTACCGTTCGCCGTTGCCTTTAACCACTCGGTATAATGGAAAGCATTATTCGCACTATGGGTGGACGTGATCAGGATCGTCACCTCGGCTCCTTTGGCAGCTTCGGCCGGCCCCTTAATGGAAGTTTCCGCCTTATTAGCGAGGACAACGTTTGCCGGAACCAAAAAAAATGCCAGTACTAACGTCCCAAATAACATGATTTTTTTCATTTATAAACCTCCGTGAATAATGGGGATAGGTTCAGTGTCCCCGTATTTCCCTTCTTTCTATCTTCATTCTTTTGTTCTATTCATTCCAACGCGTCCTTGATTTTTAGCTCGAACTCCCACCCTTCGTGGATCGAGAAGAATCGAGAGAGTTCACCCATGTCGACGGCGAGACCATCGACGACCAGCAGTACGCCGCCGTTACCGTCTGATGTTATGCGCCCCCGGAGCTTGTCGTGTAACATGTCATGACCGCTGCCAAGGTAACGTGTAGCCATGGATTGCCGCGCCTTATCACGAAGTCGCCCCAGCGCGTTGTAGGGGCTGGTCTCACTGTATACAGCGAACTCGTATCCTTTGCCCTTCGGTTTTTCTTCCCTCGCACGGACCGTGTACCCGAGTAGACCTTCGTGGCAGTCGACGACAAAAGCCCTCTTTTTGCCTAAAAAATCTTCGAATTCCTCACGACGAGGGAAATCGCTTTGCCAATCTGGCTGGTCACTATCCATCAGCTTCCTACCTCCATTTCTTCCGGGCCTCTCCGCCACGCCCAGTTCTTGATCCACGGACTCGCCACGTCGGTGGTTTTGGGGACACTATTCCTTAATATTCACTATTTCCCCCGGTTATCAAGAATATTAGTGGTTGTCCCCATTGAATTAATGTTATCAGAAAACCCTTTTGCCGCCGCAAATATTTCCTCAACACTCTTATCAGGCCACAAATCTCTCTGCCACTCAGTGTAATCGAAATTATCGTGCCGAATCAGTGTGATAAATTTTTCCGCCTCAACTACTCCAAGTTGGTTGCGAAGCGCTTTCATGCCTTCCGTGCGGATCATCGTGTCTGCCCTCATAGTTTTCCCTCCAGTATTATCTTTTATTTCTCATTATCCCCGATTGCCGTTCGCGAAATACGGGAAGTGTCCCGCTGTTCCCAAGCAAAATCGTTTCGCCATCGGTATTGGCCATAGCACAGTAGGGTTTCCAGGCATCCTGAGGCAGTTCGCCCCGGCCATCCCGCCCTTGTGCCGCCTTGCACTCCAGATCGACCGACCCGGCCATAACGGCCAGGTCTTCCAGTGTCAACTCCTCGCGCATCGGGTTGTCTCCTGTTTTCATCCTGGTCCCCATCGCTTAGATAGACTTTACTTCAGTTCCGGGGGACAGAAGCTTAACGCTCCATGTTATCATCCAGCCGCCAAAGACTTGCTTCCCGGTGGATGGCCTTCCCTCCGGGGCGGGATTCACACCCGCTGGATTACGCGACCTTGTCTGGCCGCACATTAGTGGCTGTCCCCAATTATTCCCTTGGCAGTTGCATTCGTATTTACAGAAAATGCGTTAGGTTCAACAAATGGCTTCATATGGTTCCCGACGATATTCTGACCACACACGGGACATGGGCTGGCACTACCACTACCGGGTCGTCGTCGTAGTTTTTTCTCTTAAAAACAAGAAAAAGAGAATCCTTTAGTCTTTGTAGACATTTTTTCGCTTTGCGATACGTAAAACCAGAATCAGAAAAACATTGTCTTCGGTACGGACGATGATCCGATAGTCCCCGACTCGATATCTCCAAAACTCTCCGAATTGTGGACCCTTCAGCGATTTGCCAATGCTCCGGGGATCTTCCAGGGAAGCGACCCTTTCCTGTAAAAACTTCAAGATACGCCTGGCGATCTGAGGATCAAGCCGATCTAATTCCCGTTCGGCAGCGGGATCAATCTCAATCTTCCAGGCCATAGCGTTTTATCACGTCCTTCATGGGTATCGGTTTGCTATTCCCGGCCCGAATATCTGCTAATCGCTTTTCGGCAAGATAAACGTCTTCCATATCGTCAAGATGCTCAAGAATAGCCTCCCGGACGTAAAATGTCTTTGTGCGCCCGGTTTCCTTCGCCAACACGTTCAACCGTTCTTCAATTCCTTCAGGTAGTCTGATTGCTAACATTGGTTTTTCCTCCTTGCAATACACGTATAGCATGGAGCATGTTCAGTGTCAACCGTCCGGGTACGAAGAACGGCGTTGATGTTGAGGCCGACCTCTGCCGCCCGTTGCGTTTATCTTTTCGACGTTGAGCCAGCGGTCGATATCCAGCAATATCTTCACCCGCTCGTTCTGAATCTATCTGAGAACGAGCGGGCATTTACAAAACAACACTCATTTATTAGCACGAAGCAAGGTCACCTGCGGACAACAGTATTTTATATTTATATCTAAACTGCTCTGTCAAATTTTATCCAACGCAACACAAAAGAGCGCAAAAGAATAAAGTCAATTTTACTCCACAAAAAATTTTTCAATTAAAAAAGGAGCACTCGTTGATGCTCCTTTCGTTAAAACTTCCCCTAAAAGAAACTCATTTCTGGGTGCCGTATAGCCCAAAGCCTGGGCCAGCCGGACTTTTGAACAGAACCCCGTGTTGCCCGGCGCTCGGATCATTGGATAATTCCTGAACGACTGCGAAGTCGCCCCAAATTTGCGGGCCGATCTTGGCACCATCGGCAGCATACCAATTGCCACCAAAAGAGACCGCGTCCAGAGGAGCCGCCACGATTTTGACAAAATAGACCCATTGTCTCATCTTACCGCTTACTTCCACTTCTCCAGACTGATGATTTGTCAGCCAAGCGCCGGAGCCACGATATGACGCAAATCCGTTATGCCTATCCAGGAGACCGTCGCCGTCGCAATCCCTGTTGCTCAACCAACCCTCGCTCCATTTCATAAGAAGATTTACGCCTTTGTAGGGTTGGCACCAAGCTGCGTTCCGGTAGGAATCGCAATAATCGCCATTGAACATGAGGGCTTGGTAGTTATAACCCCACTGGTCAGAACCAGTTTTAATCACTTCGCCGGCCGAGTTAAGCAAGGTGCCGCTTTGAATTGTAGTACACTTGTTCGGTCCAGCCGCCCAGACAAAGCTTACAACAAACGTCAATCCCAACGCCAAAACAATTGCCAAAAACTTTTTCATTGGTCACACCTCCTTTTGTTTTGTGTTAAACCGTTAAAAAAACTTTTCCTATCCGAAAAGAACTCCTAACCCGGACGAGCCGGAACCAAAATATGACCCATGTTTTAAAAGTTGGATTAAAAAATAATCTCAGTAATCACTTTACAGTAAAGGGTTTGCACAGTTCATGAAAAATATCTTGCCTAAAACTCGATCAACTTTACGGGTTAGTGACTAAGGGTTAATGACAGTTTCAATATCCCGATTGCAGAACCGACAAATTAGGAAGCCCTGCAATATATTTTCCGATTGGAAAGTCATCTATGGCACCTATTTTTTTATCTCTTTTTTCTGACTTATTTGCGACATTGATGCCCCACACAACCGCAAGAACGAGAAAGATTACGATTAGCGTCAAAATCTCATACATTATAGTCTCTCCTTTGTGTGGATTATATTTGCTGCATAACAGTATAATTGGGCCAAAGCTGATTGCCTTGGATAACGTTTGGAAAGCCGTTCAAACGGTGCTATAAAGTAGAACATTTACATCCCTGCATGTCAAGGAAAAACAGTGACTCACTGACATATATCTGTCATTTATCTCCTTGACATCACTGTTTACTTCCACTATCATCCTTCGCACCTAGTTGGTGAACTTCATAGTTCACCGTGATCAAAGGGCGGTGCCACTGCCAAGTAAACACCGCCCTTACTAAAACAAAAAGGCCTCTCTCCCGAGAGGCCCATCTATTTCGATGATCCGCTACTTCTTGTCAATCTATTCTGAAAATATCGCCCCTATACTACCCCAGATAATTTAAAGATCTACATGGCTTCAGTCTCAATCCTTTATTCATCAAGGTTATTTTCCTGCCCATACCCAGCCAAGGCGTACACCAGATTCTTCCCCGTGGCGATTCGCAGGATGATTTCCCGCTGCTCAGGTGAAAACTGGAACTTCATGGCTTTCTGGATTTTCTCGACATGCGCTTTTGCTGATTCAAGGGACAATACAGGCTTGCCCTGTCCCATCGACCGTTCCCGGAAGAAAGACAACAGCCATTTCTCCATATAGTCATAGGACGACAAGGAAACGGTTTCCCGCTCGATAAGAGTTTCGCTCATGCCAGTCAGAGTATCCAAGCCCTGCCGGATATCCTCATCCTGGATTTTATCGGTTTCGGTGTCGATCAACTCTTGAATGTTGTCATATAACATTGAAATCGGCAATCTGGTATGCCCTTGTTCTTCAGCGGCCTTTACCAGGGCATGTCTTAAAGCGGCCTGCACCCGGAAAGGGGAGGAAAAACTGACTCCGAGTTTTTGAGCAACATCATCGGCAGTCTTGAAGCCGATGCCCCGCACGTCGGTAAGGTAATACGGGTTTTCCTTCACCTTCTGGATGCTGTCCTTTCCGTAGAAATTATAGATACGGATCATGAGGTTCGTTGTGATGCCGAACGGCACAAGGTATGCGGACAGTTCCCGAAGCTCCTTCTGTTTTTCCCATGATGCCCTTATTTTCAGGAGCTTTTTTTCCTTGATCCCCTTAAACTCAAGTAGTTTAGCCGGTTCATGTTCAAGTATTTGAACCAGTCCGTCGTTGCCGTAGCAGTCAATGAGATCACGGGCCAGTTTATCGCCAACACCCTTGACAACTTTTATGAGAAAATAGAATCGCGGCGCTCACCTGCGGAGCAGGCGGCGAACCGCAGGTTCGACGGCTGAGCCGACAGGTGAAGTGCCTTGTTCCGGCGCAAGGCGACGGGACAAGGCCGAACTACAAACTCCTTGTAATCCGGGGATATCCTTACTTAGTTCCTGTCGGTAGAACATCGAACACCCTGTTCATCCAATATCCCGGCGGCGGCCCCGGGTTTTAAAATCAATGCCGGCGCAGGGCTCGGCGAGAGAAAGACGAGGGTAACATGAAAGCTTTCCCGTTCTTTCACTTCCCGGCGGACGCCGAGGAATCCTAAATTGTAGGAACTCTTTATCATTTCTTCGGCCTGCTCGGCGAGATACTCCGGCAGGGCGAGGGGGAAGTTTAGGGTCTTTTTTCCCGTCACCGCCCGTTCATATGTACCGGCTTTGATCTGGTTCAGGAGGACATTGCGGCTCCAGCCGAACCGGGCTGTGGCGCGGAGGTAGTAAAGGCGGGCGGCGGGGTCGATGAGCTTGGCCAAAGCATTTACATGATGGCCCCAGGGAACTGCGGCGATCAATTCTCTCACAGCCTGTGAGAGAAACAGATTGTCCGTATATGTCCGAAAAAACTGGAGCATCCGCTACACATTCTGCGGTGAAAGGCCGAAGGTGCCGGGAAATGCCTGCCGTAAATCCGCGGAAACCATCTGGACAATCGAATCGCCCCATCCCAGCGTCTGCTGCTTCTCCACGATACCATGCCCGATGTCCCAGTAAAGCAGGATGAAACCACGGTTCACCGCTTTTGATGCCGAGATGCGCGCAAAGACCACCCGCGCCTTCAGATTCTCGATGAACTTTCGGTATTCCGGCGAGGTCATCACAGACGGATCGTTTGCATTTTTCATTGCGCTAATTCCTCCCGCATCTGCTCCGCCTCATCAAACATCAGTTCCCAGTACGGCAGGCACCGCACCCGCGTTTTACCCATCATGGTCTCAGCGGTGAGACTCTTGTTGACAATACAGCCGTTTTCCGGATGATAACGCTCAAGGAATCCACGGTATGCACGTTGGGCCTCAAGTTTTTTCATGTCGCTGTACTTGACCTCCAGTGGCGTCACAGCATTCCCGCGCCGGAGGACAAAGTCAACCTCAGCCTTGTCTTTTGTACGCCAGAAGTGGATCGTCGTATCCGCTAGGGGAAAGCGTTCCGAAAGCAGGGCGTGGATCGCGTTTTGAAAGACGAATCCGGCCTCACTGTCCGAGATGCCGCCGAAATTGCCCGCTGCGAAATTGCGCAGCCCAATATCGCCGAAATAGTAAACCGGCGCTTTGGTTATCTCTTTTCTGATGTTGGTGAACCAGGGGGTTACCTTCCGGATAATGAAGGTCTTTTCGAGATACCAGAGATAGGTCTTGACCGTGGGCAGAGAGAGACCCAGGGTGGCGGACAGTTCGGAATAGCTGACCATCTTCCCGATCTGGCTTGCCAGCACCCTCACGAGATTGCTGAAACTGTCGCTCTTTTCCACCCGGAGAAGGTAAACGATATCCTTTTCCAGGTAGCTGCGGAAAATCTCGTTGATGACGGCCAGTTTTTCCTGGTGAGTCTCCGCCAACACAACTCGTGGGTAGCCGCCGTACATGAGGTATTCCCGGAAGAGCTGCTCTGTTCTTGCCGGCTCGGTACGGAAAAACTCTCTGAGCCGGTCCGCATATCGGTAACCGGTCCGGAAATCAGCGAATTCGCCAAAACTGACCGTTGCAAGCTCGAATATGCGCTTTCTTCCGACCAGCGACTCGCTGATCTTCTCCTTCAGCTCGATGCTTCCCGAGCCGGAGACCACAAACTTCCAGGGGAGACCCTGATCGTACAGACCCTTCAGAAACAGTCCGGCGTTTTCCTTGTGCTGGATCTCGTCCATAAAGACCACGCCGTCACTGCCCAATTCCAATCTAATTTTCTGGAGAAGCGCGCCTTGAGACGCGAGGTGGCGAAAGTCGTCTTCAACATCCAGATTGAGCCAGAGGGTATTTTTTCCCCCGGCGCGAAGTTGGGCCTCGAGTTGCTTGAGGATGGTTGTCTTACCCGATTGACGCGGTCCGACCAGCATGGTTATCTCAGGATGATCGAGATGCTCCGTCAGCGTTGTTGTGAGTCGACGCTGTATATGCTGATTATTGGTATTCACGGTTTTACTTTAGCACGAGAATTTGTAATGTCAAATTATTTTTATATAAAAATTATGACGGTCGCAAGATTTTATCATTCAGAGGTAATTGCGAAACTCCCAACGCTGTCATTCCCGCGACGTTTCTGGGCGGGAATCTGGTTCTAACTGCTTGAAAAACCATATTATGAACATTAAGCTTCGCTTTCCCGATAGAGACATTATGAACATTAAGCTTCGCTTTCGGGAATGACAAATGGTTTTGCAATTACCTCTTCAGTTATTTCGAGAGGTTGCCGGATGCGGGGCATTCGCTGACAGCGGTACTGCCGTAAGGACAGCTTGCGATATTTACTAAAAGCGCCTCCGCAGAGTCAGATAAAAACTGACGTCCGGCGCGGTTCCGACAGCAATGTCTTCTCCCACGCCTATATCGAGGGATGTTTTGTCCGATAAGAAAAGCGTCCCGCCGGCGATCAACTGCACTGAATTAGCGGATATTTCTTTCAGATCACTGTCGCGATAAAAGGGCGTGTGGGCATCCGCCTGCACCTTCAGCCCCAGCCAGGGGAGGGGTGTCTTCCATCCTAAGCCCAGGCTGCCGAAGACGACCCATTTTTTTTGTTGATCGGCCAGCACCTTGCCCTCCGTCATGTAAAGCGCGCCTAAAGAGCCGTAAGTTGTCCATTTGCCGAACTCAAATTTGGCTTCCGAGCCCCCTGTCAGCGACAACGCGATGTCCGTACTGCCGCTTCCCTGGAGGTAATCGCTTTCACCCGTGGGCAGTTTGAGACTGATGTTTAAGGCCAATCCGTCTTTGTCGTTGTCTCCAGACTGGTACAGTTGCCAGGCGCTGGTCAAAGACAGATCGCCCACGCCGGAATCAGAAGAATCAACACGCAGGCGGGTGACCCCGTCGCGGCGATATAGATAGAGCAAACGATTGTGCGGCGCCAGATCCCTGCCTCCCTGCGGAAGGCCGACGGCGCCATGGTAACTCTCAATGAAGCTGTCCAAAAAACCGCCGCTCTGAGAGATATAGGGGATATTTACACCTACTTCCCAGCGGGGCAAAAGACCGTGCCGCACCATCAAGGTAAACCTGGTCGTTTCTCCATCAAGGATGATTGCCTCCCGCGTATTGTCATTAGTTGTGTAATTGCTCGATAATACAGCATTAAGGCCTACCTCTGTTTGCCTCGGCTCCATGATTATGAAATTTCCCGTACCGGGCAGACCAAAGAGGCCCACCAGGGGACTTTGATTGACGCTGGCAAAAGGCGCCATCTCGCTTGCGGCGGCAGGGTTAGGCAAAGTCAGCCCGAACAGGCAGCAGGCGACTACAATAATGATATTAATCTTTTTTTGCATGTTAACTCCTTGATAAGGGTTTGTTTTCTTTGGCTTGGGGTATAGGTGGGCTGTTTTTTCTTGTCAAGGAATATTTTCCCGAATGGCCGCCTCGCAATGACAAATGCGTGTTTTTAAAATGTCTCAGTCCAGAATCTCTCTGACCTTTTGGGAGAGGCTTTCCAGACGAAAGGGCTTCTGGAGAAAACCGTTGCAGCCCCGGTCCATGATTGCCTGGGCTTCCCCGTTAATGCTGTAGCCGCTGGCGAGAAGAACCTTGAGCCCGGGATTGAGCCTCCGCAGGCGATCGAAGGTATCGCTCCCCGATATCCCCGGCAGGATCATGTCCAGAATGACCAGGTCGATCTCGCTTCTTTTCTCCATGTAAACGGCGATTGCCTCCTGACCGCTACCAACCGCATAGACCCGGTAGCCTATGAATTCGAGCATTTCCTTGTTCACCCCAAGAATCATCTGTTCATCATCCACAAGCAGGATCGTCTCCGCGCCCCTGGCGATTGTCCCGGTTGCCGCCTTTTCCTGAACTGCCTCCTGCTCCGAAGCGGGCAGATAGATTGTGAAGGTCGCACCCTGACCGGGCTCGCTTTCCACATTGATCACACCCTTGTGACCATTGATGATTCCATAGACCATCGCCAGTCCCAGTCCCGTTCCTTTCCCGATTTCTTTCGTCGTGAAAAAGGGATCGAAAATACGCACCTTGGTCTTCTCGTCCATCCCGATTCCGGTATCGGCAACCGTTATTTCTACATATTTTCCCGGCGTGACCGCAAAGATAGCCGCTTGGGCATCATCAAAGAAAACATTCCCGGTCTCTATATAGAGGTCCCCGCCTCCTGGCATGGCCTGCCCGGCATTCACATACAGATTCAGGAACACCTGCTCCATCTGCCCCCGATCAACCTCTACCGGCCAGAGATTCTTCTCGTATTTCCGACTAATGGAAATCTCTTTTTTGGTTCTGCCGAACAGCGAGGAGCTCTTTTCAAGGAGGTCGTTCATATCGGTGGGTTTCACCTCATATCTTCCCCCCCGGGCAAAACCCAGCAACTGTTTGGTTAAGTCCGCCCCGCGCCGCACCTGCTCTTCAATCCGCTTGAGCCGCTCATAATGGGGGTGTGAGGAATCGATTTTCATTAGCAGCAGGGAAGCATACCCCTGAATCCCCATGAGCAGGTTGTTGAAGTCGTGGGCGATGCCGCCGGCCAGCGTCCCGATGGCTTCCATCTTGTCGGCATGCTGCAGGCGCTCTTCCAGAAGTTTCCTCTTCTCCTCCTCGGCCTGCTTGCGCTCTGTGATGTCCTTAAAGATCACCACCGCACCATTGACCTTGCCGTCGTCCTTGGTGATCGGCATGCTGGAGTACTCCACGGGAAAACTACTGCCGTCCTTGCGCCAGAGAAAATCAGAAATCATACTGCTTTCGGTGGCATAAGTATAGGAGGCGTACATGGGGCATTCTTCCAACGGGAAACTGGAGCCGTCTTCGCGGGAATGGTGGATGAGTGCGTGCACCCCCTGGCTTAACATCTCTGCTGCTGTAAACCCGAGCATGCGCAGGGCGGCAGGATTGACAAAGGTTATCTCTCCGGTTGTATTAACCCCGAATATGCCGTCGCCGGCGGCCTGAAGCAACAGGCGATTGGTTTCCTCGCGCTCGTGCAGCGCCTCCTTCGCCTTGCTGAACTTGACGATCTCTCGGGCAAGCTGCCAATTGGCGGTTTCAAGTTTGCTGGTGCGCTCCTGGATGCGCTCCTTGCCGTTTTGCAACTTCTCAGACATGTCATTGAAGGAGTCGGCCAGAATCTTGAATTCGGTATTTCCGCCATAGTGGATTTGTTTCTTGAAATTGCCCTTTTTAATCTCGCCGGCGCCGTCCACAAGCAGCATAATCGGCTTGTGGATTAGGCGATTGGCAATATAGAATATTAGTAGAGAAATGATGATGAACACGGCTGACACTGATAGGAATAATCGTGAAAGCGTTGAGGAAATAAGTGCATCTGTCCCTGCTGTTGAATAGTCAACAAACAGGAGGCCGAGATTCTTTTGGCGGGCCGGATGGCATTGGAAACAGGCCGCTTCATTGTATATGTGAGTTACATTTCTCAAAATAGGGGTGCCGCGGAAATTCCTGGTTTGCAGCGTCAGGGTATTTCTCCCCGTTGCATCATTATGGCATTGGCGGCAGCCGTCGCTGTCCTTAAATAATTTTTTCCCAATGGACTCAAAATCTGAAGAAAATTTAACAACTCCCTCGGCATTGATGACGGATACATCCGTGATCTTTTCAAAAGCCATAATTTCATTAACCAGGGCATTCAGCAGTTCCGTATCGTGCGTAACCATCTGTTTTTTCAGCACTGCCTTAAGCACGCTGCCAATTTCTGTTACTTTCTCAATTGACTCTCCGGTCAGCTCATTTTTTTCAAATATGTACAGTCCCCCCAGTGCCGCCACGAGAAATACAAAAAGGGTGATGGCAATCGCCAACAATAGTTGCGTCCGGATAGATTGAAAATATTTCATTTTACTAAGCCTTCTTCTGGGTGTTCATATAAACCCCCATGCCCATGGGGCACAACGAAGCATGAAAATCCCCCCTTGCCCCCCTTTGGCAAAGGAGGGATGGGGGGATTTTCATACAAAAAATAGCCATTTTGTCATTGCGAACGAAGCGCGGCGATCTCGCCGACGAGTTCGCTTACCTTCTTCGCGCTTGTTGTCACCCTGCCGAAGGCCTCGGTTGTCTTTGTCACAATCTCCGAACCATTTTTGATTCGCTTTATGGAATCGTCAATCAGATTTTCCCTTAGAAGGCTAACGGATACCCGTTGAAATGTCAAATGGAAAATTCGGGTCAGAGCCATTTGACGCTTTGGCACGTCGGCAGAGGGGCCTGCCAAAAGCGAATATGCAAATTCCGGGTGGTTGTGCATCAGCACAATGTGCTTGTCGCTTTTACCGCAAAGCCGAAAGTGCCGAACACCCTGGACGGAAGCCCAAGTTTCCGGGCCGCCGTAGCAGCGGCATTTGCCGCCCTGTTCATTTTTATTTTCTTGAAAGTTTTCGGAAGCGGGTCTAAAAGCGGCGGGGAATGGAGGTTGAGTTTTTCAGTGGAACGTTATCAGATTGAGGATATGGAGATATTGTTTGACTGCGCCGGGAGGGATGACTGGGGCAAGTTCAGCTTTCCCGTCTGGTACGGCATCCCCGTCAAGATCAAATGGCGCGGATATCGTTTTGATTTCAATCTGCGGGGGGGGTGGAAATGGATCACGGGCGGGCATGGCGTATGGCCCGACGCCCAGGAGATGTTGAAGCGAACCGACGGAAACGGACTGATATATTATGGCGTCGAAAACTACGCCTCGGATTATGATCTCATCAAGAACTTCTATATACCCTACAACGGCGTCTATAATTTTGATCTTTTTCCGGCTAATCCACTGAAAGCAGGCCATGTAAAGCGGGCTTTGCGGTCTGTTTTCGAACTTGCCAAAGAGGCGGGCAGGCTTTCCGGGACGGCAGCCGGCGAGCGGGCCCGTGATTTTCTCCTCAAGGTTGCCGCCTGCGATCGGGAGGGACTGGCCGGCGAGGCTGAGCTCCTGTACCGCATCATGGGAACAAATCTGCCGGTGCTTCCTCCGGATACGATCGATGTCGATTATGAGGTTATTCCTCTTATTGTTACCGATGGTTGCGACTATAACTGCCGGTTTTGCACATTCACGGCGCATGATTCCCTGCAGGTGCGCAGCAAGGAAAATATCCGTCAGCAGATAAGCTCTTTGAAAGATTTCTATGGAGAGGACCTGATAAATTATAATTCAATCCTGCTGGGGCAAAACGATGCGCTCGCGGGAGGGGAAGAAATCCTGATCACCGCGGCAAGTCTGGCCTATGAAGGGTTGAATCTTGCCTCATCCTTTCACAAGGGGCCCGCCAATCTCTTTTTCTTCGGCAGCGTTGATCCCTTTCTGAAGGCGAAAAGCTCCCTGTTCGACGCGCTCAACAATTTGCCCTTCCGGACGTCTCTCAATATCGGGCTGGAGTCGTTTGATCAGGAAACGCTATCAATTTTGGGAAAGCCGCTTAGCGCCGAAAAAACGAAGGAGGCCTTTCGGAAAATGATGGAGGTAAACAGGGGCTGGGAGAGGGTCACGGTCAGTTGCAATTTTGTTTTGGGAGGCGAGTTGCCGCCAGCTCACAAGGAGGGAATAAAAAAAATGCTCTCCGAGGAGACGACAGCCAAAGATCGGGGCACGGCGTTTCTTTCCCCGCTTTTCGGAAGGGCACAGCGAAGAAAAATACTAAATGATATCATAGACATAAAAAGAAGTTCCTCTTTGCCGGTTTTTATCTATCTGGCGCAGAGACTATGAAAAGGGCAGCCATTCAGCCTTTTTTACGGGATTCCAGAAACAATCTGATCGCTTCTTGCAATTCTTCTCCGGCAAGCAGGGTTGACTGATGAGCAGCCTCCCAAGTGAGGGCCGAAGCGAGGTCGGTATCACAACCCTTTTCCAGTGTTTCCTTGATGGAGCTCATGGCCTTCGCTGATTTTGAGGCAAGTCTGTCAATCAGCAGCTTTGTTTCCCTGTCGAGTTCGGAATCCGGCACGGATTTATAGATAAGCCCGAGGGCGGCAGCCTCTTTACCGCTGATTACATCTCCGAGAAGGGCCAGTTCCTTGGCCTTGGCCATCCCGACCAGATGGGGGAGGAAATAGGAAGCTCCGCCATCTAGGGATATGCCCAGATTGACGAACGCCTCGCAGAATCTTGCCTCATCTGCGGCAATGACAAAATCGCCCGCCAGGGCCAGCCCGTAGCCGTAGCCGTAAACGTTGCCCCTTACCTTGCAGATAACGGGTTGGGGAATTCTTTTGACGGCAAGGATAAGCCCTCCAGCCGTGTTTTTCATAAACTGAAATGACTGCGCGGGATCGGCGGAGGCACCCAGCAGAGACATATCCGCCCCCGTCGTAAAATTTCCGCCGGCGCCTTGGAGCAACACGACACGGATGTCCGGGTCTGCTCCAACCTCTTCGAAAGCGGCTAACAGCGAGGACATGGTCTCGGCGGTCAGGGCATTCATCACCGCAGGCCGGTTGATGGTTATTGTCGCTAAGCCATTTTCTCGGCTGATCAGCACTTGGTTTTCGGACATATAATTTTTTTCTCCCTGGAAAAGTCGCCGCTAAGTGCGAAACGACCTGCCTTCTAAGCTTGGAACAGCGGCCAAATTAACGGAAGCATCGCGGAAATGTCAACATATATTTCTATATCCTTGATAAAACATAGTGGACATTGTAGAATGACCGTTAATATCAAGGTAGAAGGCGACATGCCCAGGGCAACAGAGATATAAAACGATTTATCTGAATGAAATGGAAAACGAAGTTTAATGTTCAGAAAGGAGCAGGCAATGACACATAAGGATGCAGGGGGATACGCGGCAAAACATGCTTCGGGAACAGTTGTTGAGGAGAAACTGGCTGCGGCGATACGGGATAATAGCGTTCAGGGGAAGATTGCCTGCGCGCAGGCCGAGATGATCAGCGCGAAACTCGGGGTTAAGCTGATCGAGGTTGGCGTCGCTGTTGATCTGCTGGAGATCAGGATAAAGAACTGTCAGCTTGGACTTTTCGGCTTTCCTAAAGAAAAATTTCCGGGGGGAAAAACGGTTGCACCGGCGAAGGTGGTTGCGCCGGATATTGAAGCTGCCATTCGCGCCCGGCTTGTTGAAGAAAAACTTTCCTGCAAGTCGGCCTGGGAGATAGCTGCTGAAAAAGGGATGTCGAAAATGGCGGTTTCCGAGGCCTGCGAGAATCTGAAAATTCGCATCAAACCTTGTCAACTCGGCGCTTTCTGATCCCAGCTTAGGGCCTGTCCACAAATAACCTGGACAAGATTGCGCTCAGATTTGGGTTAGATTTGGTTGCGGCGATTGAACAAAACCGCAGACGTAGCAGCGCTACGTTGAGGATTTTGTGATTGAGCCACAGCCAAAGATGGCCCAAAGATGAGATGCAAGATGTTCAGGTTATATTTGTGGACAGGCCCTTAGGCAGGCTTGTCAATTTTCGGGCATAAACGGGCTTGCAACGCTTCGCTCGCCATGACAAACGCGGCATCTTTCAAAGGTTTCGCCGACTATTCTGTTCGACATAGCAGTTCAGTATGCGGTGGATCGCCTCGGAGTTGAGACGGGCGTGCTGAAGGATCTTCTGGAGCGTCAATTCGCGTTTCTCGATGCCGTGGGCGTAGTTATCAACCGAGCACAAGGATGCGTAACTGATATCCAGCTCCTGAGCGATAATTGCCTCGCTGGCCATTGTCATCCCGATGATGTCGGCGAATTGCGAGATCATCGCTATCTCTGCCCGCGTTTCCAGGCGAGGACCGGCGGATTGCCAGTATATTCCGCCGTCAACAGGATTTATGGCGCATTCATGGGCCGCTTGGTGCAATTTCTGCCGAACTTCCTGATTCAGGCGCGGCGTGATATGAACAGGTTCTCCCCGGACGGCGGTTATGCCTGCGCCGAGTTGGATGTAATCGTCAGGGACAACGAGCGTCCCCGGTTTTAGACGGCGTTTCAGGGCGCCGGTTGAGTTTACTCCGATAACCTCAGTTGCTCCAAGCTTTTTCAAAGCGGCAAGGTTGGCCTGGTGGTTGATCAGATGTGGCAGAATGTGAAAGTTAGGGTCGCTGCCATGACGGGCGATGAAAAACACGTTCGCCGAATGAAAGACCACCGCTCGTCCGAATTCCGTTTCCACGGCTTCTTCGCGAAGGTCTGAAAATATTCCTTGGCCGTTGAGCAGAACCGTTCCAGATATGATGCCGACAGTTTTCATAGTTATCCTTTCCTGGGATCGTCGAGGGGGTTTGTGCCCGCCCCGGGCATGGGGGTTTATATGAAAATCCCCCCATCCCCCCTTTGCCAAAGGGGGGCAAGGGGGGATTTTCATGCTTCGTTGTGCCCCACGGGCATGGGGGTTTATACCAGCTTGCTGGACTTCTGTCAAAATCGCCTTTTCGCTGAATGATGAACATTAATCTTGATTGACATATTCCCGTTTTTTGTGCAATAGTCGCCCCCATCCGCGCGGTTATAAAATTTACAGCCGTTGTATTTTTGAGATTAAGCCCTTCGGGAAAGGAAAAGTTGAGATGGTTCATGATAAAAAAGTTTTTGCGGCGCTCCTGATTGCGGTTTTTTTGCTTGCCGGCTGTAAAATGTGGCTGCCCTGGCAAAGCAGATCCGGAATGCCCCGGGCGAATCCCGAGAGCATTTATCAACAGGGGTTAGAAGAGTACAATGCCGGCAGCTACAAGCGTTCCATCGAACTCTTTCAGCGGGTTAAAGAGGAGTATCCGCTCAGCTCGCTGGCCATTATGGCGGAGATGGGGGTTGCCGATTCCTTTTTCAGCAGCAAGGAATATCCGGAGGCGGTGCTTGCCTATAAAGAATTCGTTGATCTGCATCCGACGAACGAAAATCTACCTTATGCCATGTACCAGACCGGGATGTGCTACCTGAATCAACTGACAACGGTAGATCGCGACAACTCCGAAGCTTTCAAGGCGATCAAGGAGTTTGAAAGGCTGACGGCGCGTTTCCCCGAAAGCAAATTCTCCGCGCTGGCCGAGAAGAAGATTCTGGAGTGCAGAAAGAGCATGGGAGAAAAAGAGTTATATATCGGTGAGTTCTATTTAAAAACAAAGAAATACGCGGCCTCGTTGCGCCGTCTCGAAAAGGTCGCGCGCGACTACGCCAATATCGGGCTTGATGACAAAAAGGTTAATCGTCTGATAACCGAAGCGAAAAACCACCTCAACGCCCCGGAGAAGAAAAAAAGCTGGTGGTTGTTTTAGGGCCTGTCCACAAATAACCTGAACATCTTGCATCTCATCTTTGGGCCATCTTTGGCTGTGGCTCAATCACAAAATCCTCAACGTAGCGCTGCTACGTCTGCGGTTTTGTTCAATCGCCGCAACCAAATCCAACCCAAATCTGAGCGCAATCTTGCCCAGGTTAATTGTGGACAGGCCCTTAGGGGGAGGCTTGACCGCTTAACTGGCCGCAGGCGGCAAGAATATCCCGTCCGTGACTGGCGCGCAGGATTGCTGTGTAATGGTGATCAAGCAGTATCTGCTGAAAGGCCGAGACTGCCGCGGGTGTGGGAGTATGGTAGGCGGAGCCGGGGAACTCGTTGAAGGCGATCAGGTTTAATTTGCAGTGAAGCCCCCGGAGGAGGCGAACGAGCTTTTTGGCATCCTCGGCCGAATCATTGACGCCCGCAAGCAAAATGTATTCGAAGGTCAGCATCCGTCTTCCCGGCATGGGATACTCCCGGCAGGCGGCAAGGAGTTCCGGCAGGGGATATTTGCGGTTGATCGGCATCAATTCGTCCCTTTTGCGGTTGTCCGGGGCGTTCAGGGAAATGGCGAGATTGACGCAGATGTCCCGGCCCAGTCGTTTGATCAGCGGGGCGAGGCCGGAGGTGGAGACGGTTATCTTACGGCTGGAAAAGCCGAGCCCGTAATCGGAAATCAGGATTTTGATCGCCTTTAAGACGTTGTCATAGTTGGCCAGCGGTTCCCCCATTCCCATCAGGACGATATTCTTGATATTCGGGCCTTCCGGCAAATTGCGCCGAAGCATGGTCATCTGGCCGGTAATCTCGGAAGGTTTCAGGTCGCGCTTGAACCCCAGGCTGCCCGTAAGACAGAAGCGGCAGCCCATCGCGCAGCCGGCCTGCGTTGAGATGCAGGCGGTCCAGTGGTTGCGTCCGGGGATGAGGACGCTTTCGATGAAGAAATCATCTGACAGCCGGAAGAGGACCTTCTTTGTCCCATCCTCAGACGCCTGGATCCGTTCTATTGCCGGTTCGGAAAGGTGGGCCAGTTCGGCCAGACGGGCGCGGAACTCCTGCGAGAGGGTGGTCATTTCTGCAAAAGAGGCTGCCCCGCCGTTGTAAAGCCATTTCATGATCTGGCGGGCCCGGTACTTCTCCTTTCCCAACCCGACGATCAGGGTTTCTATCTCTTCAAGGGACAAATCCCTGATGTTAGGTTTTGCTGTCATATTTTTCAGGCCCTGTCATTCCTCCGGTTGTAAAACAATGGCGATTCGCCGGTTCCTGGCCCGTCCTTCCGGGGTGTCGTTTTCCGCAACAGGCCTGTGCTCCCCGAACGCAACCGCCGCGAGCTTATGAGGGTCGAGCCCCTGGGTTTCCAGATACCGCACTACCGTGAGCGCGCGCGCCGCGGACAACTCCCAGTTCGTCGGATACTGCTTTGCGAGATTGCCCTTGATCGGAACATTGTCGGTGTGTCCCTCGACGCGGATCACCTTGTCCGTTTCCGCCGTCAGTATATCGACCACGCGGCCAAGCACCTCCAGCCCCTCGGGCTTTATTTCCGCCTTCCCGGAGTCGAAGAGAATCTTGTCCACAACATCCACCGTCAGCTTCCCCTTGAGTTCGGTTATGGCAATCTGTCCCTGCTTGATCTCATTATCCATTTTTTCGAGCAGGTTCTCGTACGTCCCGCTTACCTTTTTTACTTCCTGTTCCTTGGTTTTTCTAAGCAGGGCAATGCTCTCGTTGAGCATCTGCTTGTCTCCGGCAAGCTCAGCGTTTTGTTCGCGCAGGCGTTCTATAGTAATGGTTACCTCTTTTTTGAACGCCTCCGAACTGGTTTCGAGATTTTTTCTGTCAGTCGCAAGTTTTTCATGCTTGGCCTGTAAGCTTTTCTCTGCGTCAAGCAACGCTGCTTTTTCCTTGATTAAATTTTCCACTTCCAACTGGAGCTGCCTGTTTTTTTCTGTAACTGTGGCGATATCCATTTTAAGGTCATCAGCCTCAGCCTGTTTTTTGAGATATTCGCTTTTTCCGACACAGCCACTCATGATCAGAAGCGCCACAACTGCAAAAGAAAGCTTTTTTTCTAGATGAAGCATATCGTTCCCTCGTTAATTTTGTGCCAAGTTCTAATACTTCGAAGCGAAACTATTTTCAACCAATAATCGAACAGGTTATAGAACGGGGCTGATGACAATTTGCCTGTTTATTAATCGCTGACATTATGGTAAAAAAATAAAAACAGTGTGCTGCGATGGGAAAGGAGGCTTCATGAGGGTGCGTGTATCGGCTGTATTTGAAAGGGGCGGTGAGATTCTCTGTATGAAATACATGTACGGAGGCAAGGATGTTTTTGCACTGCCGGGCGGCGGCGTAGATCAGGACGCTCCGCTGAAGACAACGCTGATTAAAGAGTGGAAGGAAGAACTGGGCATCAAGGTGGATATCGGGGGGGTCATAATGGTGGGCGAGGCGCCCGTAACAAAGCGGCATCCCCAGACCCTGCATATCATTTTTGAGGCCTTTGAGATTTACGGCACTCCTAAAGTGAGGCCGGACAATACCAGTTCCCTCGGCATCGCCTGGGTTGCTGTCGAGAAAATCAACCAGTGTGCGATTTACCCTGATGTGGGAAAAAAACTCTATGATTTCCTGATGAAAGAACCGAAAACCGCTCTGGAATTCATCGATAACTGCATGGAGCGTGGCTTCTGGTAGCATTATGAAATCGCTTGATAAAGAGGTAAAGACCGTAAAACTGATGATCGGCCTTTACTGTCGAGGCCAGCATGGGGCAAAAGAGCCGTGTGAGAGCTGCCGGGAGCTTGCCGGCTATGCCGAGGCGCGGATCAGGGGTTGTCGTTACGGAGAAAAGAAACCTGCCTGCAGCCAATGCCCGATCCATTGCTACAAGAAGGAGATGCGGGGGCGGATCACCGAGGTGATGCGTTTTGCGGGGCCAAGAATGACCTGGCGTCACCCCCTTCTGGCCATTCAGCACCTGGCAGGCAGGAAGGGCAGTTACGAGCGGTAATGTTTCCTCGGCTTTCCAGAGAGGTCAGATTGCAACGATTAATTGGCATCAGCATAGCCGTTTGGATTCATTGATTGCCAGCGCCAGGAGTCGCTGCACATTCGCTCGAGGTCGAACTGCGCCTCCCAGCCGAGCAATGATTTTGCCAGTGAAGGATCGGCGTAGCATTTGGCGACGTCGCCCGGACGCCGCGCCACTATTTCATACGGCACCTCGCGGCCGGAGGACTTTTCAAAGGCCCTTACCATCTCCAGCACGGAGTAACCCTTACCGGTTCCCAGATTGACTGTCAGCAGCCGCGGCTGAGCCGTCAGTGCCTCCAGCGCCTTCAGATGTCCTCGGGCCAGATCAACAACATGAATATAGTCCCGCACGCCGGTTCCGTCCGGGGTGTCATAATCACCGCCAAAGACGTTCAACTTGGCCCGTTTGCCGACTGCCACCTGAGAGATATACGGCATCAGATTGTTGGGAATCCCGTGCGGGTCCTCGCCGATCAGACCGCTTGCGTGCGCCCCGACCGGATTGAAATAACGCAGCCGCGCAATCCGCCAAGTATTATCCGCAGTGAACAGATCGCCGAGCATCTCCTCGATCATCAGCTTGGTGCGCCCGTAAGGGTTGGTCGCCGCAAGCGGAAAATCCTCTCTGATCGGAGTCGTATGCGGATCGCCATATACCGTTGCCGATGAGCTGAAGACGATGGTTTTGCATCCGAACTCCTGCATCGTTTCCAATAGACAAATTGTGCCGGTCAGATTGTTGTTGTAATAAAGGAGCGGTTCCGTTACCGATTCTCCCACCGCTTTCAGCCCGGCAAAATGAATCACCGCCTCAGGCTGATAATTGTCGAAAACACCCGCCAGATCTGCATGCGACCGAATATCGCCCTTGACGAAGGGGACGATTTTCCCGGTAATGGTTTCGAGCCGCTGCAATGACGCTGAAGAGGCGTTGCTCAAATTGTCGAACGCCACCAGTTCAAAGCCTGCCGCGATCAACTCAATGCAGGTATGTGAACCAATGTACCCCGCCCCGCCGGTTACCAGAATCATTTTTGAATTTCCTTTTCCGCCCGCCCCTATCTTCAAGTTCCGTAGCACCAATGCGGCTATATATAAGCGATTACAAGCTTTCTGTAAAGCTGGATTTCATTTACGGCAGTTGATAAAAGATTTCAAAACTTTCGGTCTGTCGTTTATACGATCGTTTGTATGAAAATCCCCCCATCCCCCCTTTGCCAAAGGGGGGTAAGGGGGGATTTTCATGCTTCGTTGTGCCCGACACGGGCATGGGGGTTTGTTTGGAGTTGACAGCCACGGGCATTCATGGTGTATAGGGCGCGCTTTCAGGCCAAGATGCCTGCGGCAAATAAGAAAAGGAGAAACTAACCATGACAGAACAGCTTTTAGGGGCAACTATTAAAACGACCAAGGGGGATATCCAAATTAAATTCTTTCCCGTCGAGGCGCCGCTCACGGTCCTCAATTTTATCAACCTTGCGGCACGGGGCTTTTATGACGGGCTTGCCTTCCATCGGGTCATTCCTGATTTCATGATTCAGGGCGGTTGCCCGCTGGGGACGGGCACCGGCGGTCCCGGCTACCGTTTTCCGGACGAGTTTTCGCCAAGTCTCAAACATGACAAACCGGGCATCCTCTCAATGGCCAATGCCGGTCCTGGCACCAACGGCAGCCAGTTTTTCATCACCCATGTTCCGACCCCCTGGCTGAACAACAAACACACCATCTTTGGCGAGGTTGCCGGAGCGGATAATCAAAACGTTGTAAACAGCATTGGCGTCGGCGACAAAATCGTTTCGATAGAGATCAGCGGCGACTACTCTGGATTGGCCGAAACAAACAAGCAGCAGCTTGAGGGCTGGAACTCTATCCTGGACGCAAAGAAAAAATAAAGGGCTGAGCTGTCTTCCCGTTTTTTGTGAGATTGTTCATTGCGGCCTCTTTATTTACGTCCAGGCTTTATCGCTGCTTTTGGCTTCTTTTCATTCTGCGGACGATTCGTTTTGGGGGCAGCCTTTTTCTTTTTGAGCAGCCAGTGAGGTTTGCGCTTGGCGAGAAGATCGGCGAGCCCCCGTTGAAATTCCTCGCCGGCGCAGGCGTTGGCAAAACGAAGGGCGCTGTCTTCGCACAGTCCGGGGGTAATCGGGTCCCCAGCCGTTGACCGCAGCCAATCCTTGAGGCAAGCCTGGGCGTTGGGGGCGCCCTGAATGATTTTACCGATCAACTCGTTAATCCGGGCGTCGAGCTCCTCCGCAGGGGTGATGTCGGTCAAGAGCCCGGTGCGGTAGGCCTCGGCGGCGGCAAAAAGTTCGCCTGAGAGGAACCAGTGGCGCGCCGTCCGTTCTCCCACCGCTTTGAGCAAATAGGGGACAATCGTGGTTGGAAGCAGGCCGAAACGCAGATCAGAAAGCCCAAACTCCGCATTATAGTCGCTAACCGCCATATCGCAGGCGGCAACAAGCGCTGCACCGCCATTGACTGCAAAACCAGTAACGCGGGCGATCGTCGGCTTGGAGAGGTTATGGATGGTCTGCAGCAGTTTTGCCAGGCTCATCGCGTCAAGGCGATTTTTTTCCAAACTGTTTTCGGCGAGTTCCTGCAGCCTTTCCCTGTCCGCGCCGGCACAGAAGCACGCACCCGCTCCGGCGAGAACGACGATGCGAACTTCCTGATCGGCATCCAGCAACGAGAAGGCTTCCTCAAGCTCCTTGATCATTGTTGCGTCGAGCGCATTTTGCCTCTCCGGACGGTTCATCCAGATGACCCCCACACCCTGTCTTATTTCCACCAGCAATGTTTTGTAAGTCATATTCACCTCTATGGTTTGCAAAAAAGGGCTCCCCTTGGGAAGCCCTTATATTTGGTGGGTCGTGCGGGAATCGGACCCGCGACCAACGGATTAAAAGTCCGCTGCTCTACCAGCTGAGCTAACGACCCTCTGAAGTTCAGGCTGTGGGCTTTAACAGGAACGGCGTTTTCTTGTCAAGCATTATATGAATTTTTCCATCCCCCCCGTTTAACCGGAGAAGGGGTCGTAAAGGGAGATCGTTTCTTCGCGGTCGGGGCCTACGGAGACAAGAGCCATCGGCACGCCGGTTATCTCTTCCAGCCGTTCGATATAGCGTCTCGTATTTTTGGGAAGGTCTTCCATTTTTTTTGCCTTCCGGATGTCTTCCGTCCAGCCGTCCAGCTCTTCGTAAACAGGCTGGCAGGAGGCAAGAACCCGCAAATTGGCGGGGACGGATTCGGTGAACTCCGCATTTGCTGATCTATATTCAGTGCAGACCTTTATTTTCTCAATTCCGGTCAGGACGTCGAGTTTTGTCAGGGCGATGCCGGTAATCCCCGAAAGGCGGATTGAATGGCGAACCAGAACAGTGTCGAGCCAGCCGCAACGGCGCTTACGGCCGGTTGTCGCGCCGAATTCCTGGCCGACCTGCTGCAGTCTCTCCCCAACCGCGTCTTTCAACTCGGTGGGAAAGGGTCCTTCTCCAACCCTTGTTGTGTAAGCCTTGCATATTCCAATAACATTCTGAATGGCCGCTGGTCCTACTCCTGTGCCGCAGGCGGCATTGCCGGAAACGGTGTTGGAAGATGTTACATATGGGAAGGTGCCGTGGTCGATATCAAGATGGGAGCCCTGTGCGCCTTCGAAGAGGATATTACTCCCCTTGTTCATCTCCTTTTGCAAAATGAGCGAGCAATCGGCCACGAGCGGCCTGATTTTTTCGCTGTAGGAGCGGTACTCCGCGAATATTGCCTCACCGTCGAGCGGTTCTTCGCCGAAGAGTTTAGTCAGATAGAAGTTTTTTTCTTCGATGTTTCGAATCAGTATTTCCCTGAAAACCTCTTCATCGAGAAGATCGCAGATGCGGATGCCGACCCTTGAGATTTTGTCCTCATAGCACGGTCCGATGCCGCGGCCGGTAGTGCCGATTTTCTTGCCGACGCCGTGGGATTCACGGGCTACATCAATCCTGCGGTGGTAAGGCATGATGACATGCGCCTTTTCGCTGACGTAAAGCCGGACATCAGCCGGCAGGAGGCCCTGTTCCCGCAGACCGTCCAGTTCTTTGATCAGTACCCCCGGATCAATGACGACGCCGTTTCCGATCATGCAGATCTTTCCGGCGTGGAGTATCCCTGAGGGGATGAGATGCATGATGATTTGTCTGCCTCCGATAACGAGGGTGTGGCCGGCGTTGTTGCCGCCTTGAAATCTCGCGACGACGTCGGCCTTTTCGGAATAAATATCGACAACCTTTCCCTTTCCCTCATCGCCCCACTGGGCGCCAACGATAACTGTATTTGCCATTTTTATGCTCCAATCTGATTGAATGACTGCAATGCAACACTTTCCAACGAGGCGGTTCTGTCACTTAAAATTTTTCCGTGATAAACAGGCCCGTACAGACGCGGCGACTGATTAGCCCCGCTTTTGCCGCCGGTTTCCGCACTCGTGAAGCGGACCTTTACATCTCCAGCTCGTTTACGGACAAAATGTTGGGCAGATTTCGCAGCTTATCAACAACATCCGGCAAGACAACGCTGTCGGTCCCAAGTATTACCATTGCCCGGCCATCGATCTGTTCCCGGCTCAGGTTGAGGTGGGAAATATTGACGCCGCTTTGACTGAGGATAGTGCCGATATTGCCGATTACCCCCGGTTTATCGTTGTTGTAAACTACAAACAGCCTGCCTTCAGGAATGACTTCGACGGTAAATTTGTTAATGCGGACGATGCGCGGTTCATTCCTTCCGAAAATGGCGCCTGCCGCGAATGCTTCTTCCTTTGCCGTCTTTACGGTAACGGAGATCATGCTGGTATAGTCTTTCACCTCATTGCTTTTGGACTCGACAACGCGTATTCCCCGTTCCTTGGCGATAAACGGCGCATTTATGAAATTTACGCTTTCGTTCAGGATGGGGGTCAGAAGTCCCTTCAGTAGGGAGATGGTGATTGGCGCCACGTTGTAGTTCAGGATCTCTCCGTTGTATTCGATGTCTACTTCCTCGATCGCCCCGGATACGAGCTGCGCCTCAAATTTCCCCAGTTTCTCCGCCAGCGTGAGATAGGGCTGAATGACCGTGAGGATCTCCGCGCTTACCGCCGGGAAATTAACTGCGCCGTTGATTTCGCCGGTTGTAAGATAGGCGCAGATCTGTTTGGCGATGGCCACTGCGACGTTGATCTGTGCCTCATCGGTTGAGGCCCCCAGGTGGGGAGTGCAGATTACGTTCTCCAGGGAAATGAGCGCCATGTTTTTTGTCGGCTCCTCTTCGAATACGTCAAGGGCGGCGCCGGCAATGCGTCCGGCAACAAGCGCTTCGTAGAGATCTTTTTCGTCGATAATTCCGCCGCGGGCGCAGTTTATGACACAGGCTTCTTTTTTCATCTTCTTGAAGGCCTCGGCGTTAATTACCCCGCGGGTTTCCTTGGTCATGGGGGTGTGAACGGAGATGAAATCGGCCGTTGTGAATATCTCGTCTAAGGACGCGAGCGTGATGCCCATTTTTTCCGCTGCTTCCGGCGAGATAAACGGGTCGTAGGCGATAACCCTCATCTTGAGTCCCAGGGCGCGGTCGGCAACGATTCCTCCGACACGACCAATTCCGACTATTCCGAGTGTCTTGTTGAGAAGCTCTCTGCCGGTAAACTTGCTCTTTTCCCATTTCCCGGCCTTCATGGAGGCTGTCGCCTGGGGAATCTTTCTGTTGAGGGCAAGCATCATCGCGATTGCATGCTCGCCTGTTGTAACGGAGTTGCCGCCAGGGGTGTTCATAACGATGATTCCCCGTTTGCTGGCCTCGGGGATATCTACATTGTCAAGCCCGATTCCTGCCCGGCCGATGACCTTCAGCCGGCCGGCGAGCTCCATGACCTCAGCGGTAACCTTGGTCGCACTGCGAATTATCAGCGCATCGTAATTGCCGATGACGGCCTTCAATTCCTCCGGGGTCATTTTTGTTCGAAAATCAAACTCTATCCCTTTGTTGCATTTTAATATTTCCAACCCTTCCGGTGACAGATTATCACTGATTAGGACATTTTTCATCGCTTTTCCTCCCCGTGCAATTATTTTAAAGATGCAATTTATTCATATAAAAAAGTCTTTTCGTTGTTTGAAACTACACTCTTTCCCGAAGCGGCCATTATAACCCGGCAATTTTTTCCCGGTAAACCTTTTCCAGCTCAGCCAGGGCGAAGCTTATATCCGCCGGTTCAATGGTGGGGCCGCACCATAGACGGAAGCCCGGAGGGGCGTCCTTGTAGGAGTTCATGTCGTAGGCGGCTTTTCTCTTCGCCATCTCCGACGATATCTCTTTGAGGAATTTGGCCTGCTCTGCCAGGGGAAGGGCCTGCACTTGCGGGCTCACAACAGAAAGGCAAACAGATGTGGTGGAACGCGTCTCGGGCGCTTCGGCCAGAAAGGCAATCCAGTCGTTGGCTGCCGACCATTTTTCTACGATCTGGAAATTTTCCCTGCTCCGCTTGATCAACCCGGCCAGGCCGATTTTTCCGGCCCATTTCAGGGCGTCGAGGTAATCTTCGACGCACAGAAGCGACGGGGTATTGATCGTGCTGGCCTCGAAGATCGTCTGGTTTATTTTTCCACCTTTTTTCATCCGGAATATTTTGGGAAGCGGCCAGGGAGGATCATAAGATTCAAGCCTTTCAACAGCGCGGGGGCTTAGCGCCAGCATGCCATGCGCAGCTTCGCCGCCCAGACATTTCTGCCAGGAAAAGGTCAGGACATCCACCTTGTCCCATTGTATCGGCATCGCGAAGGCGGCGCTTGTCGCGTCACAGAAGGAAAGTCCCTTGCGGTCGGACGGTATCCAGTCCCAATTCGGAATTTTGACGCCGCTAGTGGTGCCGTTGGCGACAAAGATTACATCGTTCTCCCAGTTGACGGTGGCAAGAGCGGGGATTTTCCCGTAGTCCGCCCGGATTACCGTCGGGCTCAGTTTTAACTGTTTGGCGACGTCGGTCGCCCAGCCCTCGGAAAAACTCTCCCAGACCAGAACGGTTACCGCCCGTGTTCCCAGCAGGCTCCACATGGCGGCCTCAAAAGCCCCGGTGTCCGATGCCGGCATTATTCCCAGAAGATAATGATCAGGGATTTCAAGGATTTTTCGTGTTTCGTTGATGGCGTCTTGAAGTTTTCCCTTGCCCAGCGTGGAGCGGTGGGAACGGCCCACTGCCGCGTCCTTCAGGGCGTCGAGGTTCCATCCCGGCCTCTTGCTGCAGGGGCCGGAGCCGAAATTAGGATTTGTCATACGAGGCTCCTTTCATGAAAAGAAAGAACAGAGATTTGTAAAAAAATGAATTGTGCATCATCCTCAATGATGTTTTTAAGTATTTTCTGTTTTTGATACGTATATCCTCTTCGATTGAGTATGCCGCAATCCTCCAGTTACAGGTAACCTACATAATCAGCTTTGAGTGAATATCAGGATTATCGTAATTATTCAAGTGGATATTGGTTGACGCCGGACAATCTAAAGGGTATTAGTTTAACACATTTACGGCATGCAGGAGGGTATTCGTGAAAACAGAGATTACCGTTAATAAAAAAATTAAGACTGTGTTTTTCTGCAGCAACTGCGGACAGCAGGCCCCCAAATGGCTGGGTCGCTGTCCCACTTGCGGCGAGTGGAACACCTTTGTCGAGGAGGAGCTGCAAAGCGATTCCGCTTGCAAAACTTCTGAATTCCGCTTGAACGGTGTTCCCCAATCCATTGAGGCGATTGAAGCGAAAGATGGGGAGCGTCTGCTGACGGGAATCGCCGAATTGGACCGGGTTTTGGGAGGCGGCATTGTCGGCGGCTCGGCGGTTCTGATTGGCGGTGATCCGGGAATTGGAAAATCTACGCTCCTTTTGCAGGTTCTGGAGAAGCTGGCAGAAAAAGGGCTGCCGGTTCTCTACGTCTCCGGCGAGGAATCGGCCCGCCAGATAAAGCTTCGGGGAAAACGTCTTGGGGCAGCGGCCAAGGATCTTTTGATCCTGGTTGAGGTAGAATTAGAGAGCATTCTGGCCCGTCTGTCTGAGGTAAAACCGGCGGTGGCCGTCATCGATTCGATACAAACCATCTATTCGACAGCTTTTTCTTCTGCGCCGGGAAGTGTCGGGCAGGTGCGCGAGGCGGCCGGTAAACTGATTCTCTTCGCCAAAAAAACAGGCATCCCGATTTTTCTTGTCGGTCATGTAACGAAGGACGGTTCAATTGCCGGTCCCAAAATTCTCGAACACATGGTTGATACGGTGCTCTATTTTGAAGGCGATTCCGGTCACGCCTATCGCATTGTCCGGTGCATAAAAAATCGCTTCGGGCCCACCCATGAAATCGGGGTGTTCGAGATGCGGGACACCGGCCTGGCCGAGGTTGCCAACCCATCGGCCTTTTTTCTCGCCGAACGTCCCGAGGGGGTGGCGGGATCGATTGTCGTCCCGAGCATGGAGGGAAGCCGGCCGATTTTGGTTGAGGTGCAGTCGCTGGTCAGTGCGACCAGCTTCGGAATGCCGAGAAGAACGGCGATCGGTGTTGATCATAACCGGGTTTCGCTGCTTACGGCGGTGATGGACAAGATCTGCGGGATCCATGTTGCCAACAGCGACATTTTTCTCAATGTGGCAGGCGGGGTAAAAATTGACGAGACAGCGACGGATTTGGGGATTGTCGCGGCGATTGCCTCCAGTTTTCTCAATAGGCCCATTGCGGCAGGCACCGTTGTTTTTGGAGAGGTTGGCCTGACCGGGGAAATTCGCGGGGTTTCGCAGACTGAATTTCGGATAAAAGAGGCCGCCCGCATGGGATTTAAACGGTGTATTTTTCCGGGAAACAGGCAACCCGAGGTGATGTCGTCAGATAAATCGAGGATTGGCATTGAACTCATTCCGATCCGTTCGCTGGGCGAGCTGATAGAAAGTATTTTTTGACGGGCGGCGAAAATTTTTTTGCTCGCGACTTGACAGAGCGGAATCGATGCATATCATATCGCCGATTACTGGGTTAATCAAAAATCATAAGCTTAAAATTAATAAAGATGAAAGGAGAGGATAGACAGTGAAAATCAGACCATTGCAGGACAGATTGATCGTCAAGCGCGTTGACGAGGAAGAGAAAAGCAAGGGGGGAATAATAATTCCCGATACCGCAAAGGAGAAGCCTATGGAGGGCTTGGTAGTTGCGGTAGGCAAAGGCAAGAAAACCGATGAAGGCAAATTGATCCCGATGGATGTCAAAGAGGGCAACAGGGTTCTGTTCGGGAAGTACTCCGGCACCGAGGTCAAAATTGACGGCCAGGAGCTTTTAATCATGCGCGAGGATGATATCCTCGGTATCCTTGAAAAATAATTAATGAAATATTAGGGAGGAAAGATAGATGGGAGCTAAGATTATTAAGTATGATGAGGAGGCGAGGAAGTCGATCCTGAATGGGGTCAATACCCTTGCCGATGCAGTGAAGGTAACGCTGGGCCCCAAGGGGCGCAACGTCATAATCGACAGAAGCTACGGCGCCCCGAATATCACGAAGGACGGCGTAACGGTTGCCAAGGAGATCGAGCTTGAAGACAAGTTCGAAAACATGGGCGCCCAGATGGTAAAGGAAGTTGCCAGCAAGACCAGCGATGTCGCCGGCGACGGCACGACCACGGCGACAATTCTGGCCCAGGCGATCTTCCGCGAAGGCGCGAAGAGCGTGGCTGCCGGCAGCAACCCGATGGATCTGAAACGCGGTATTGACAAGGCTGTGGAAGTGGTTGTAGCCGAACTCCGCAAAATGAGCAAGCCGACCAAGGATGCCAAAGAGATAGCCCAGGTCGGTACGATATCGGCCAATAACGACGAGACAATCGGTTCCATCATCGCCGAGGCGATGGAGAAGGTCGGCAAGGAAGGCGTCATTACCGTTGAAGAGGCAAAAGGGCTGGAAACGGAGCTTGATATCGTCGAGGGAATGCAGTTCGACCGCGGTTACCTTTCCCCTTATTTCGTGACAAATCCCGAGAAGATGCAGGTGGAGCTGGAAGATTGCTTTATTCTTATCAATGAGAAGAAGATCGGCAACATGAAGGATCTGCTGCCGATCCTGGAGCAGATCGCCAAGATGGGAAAGCCGCTGCTTATCATCGCCGAGGACATCGAGGGCGAGGCCCTTGCAACCCTGGTCGTGAACAAGATCCGTGGCACCCTCCATGTGGCAGCCGTGAAGGCGCCTGGTTTTGGCGACCGCCGCAAGGCCATGCTTGAGGATATCGCCGTTCTGACCGGCGGCAAGCTGATTTCGGAAGAGATGGGATACAAGCTGGAAAATACAGCGATTGAAGATCTGGGCCGTGCCAAGCGTATCTCCATTGACAAGGACAACACGACGATTATTGACGGCGCCGGCGATCGCGCTTCCCTTGAGGGACGCGTGAAGCAGATCCGCGCTCAGGTAGAAGAAACGACCTCCGATTATGACCGCGAGAAGCTCCAGGAGAGACTGGCCAAGCTGGTAGGCGGCGTGGCGGTAATCAAAGTTGGCGCTGCGACCGAGACTGAGATGAAAGAGAAGAAGGCCCGCGTTGAGGATGCCCTGAACGCGACCCGCGCTGCCGTTGAAGAGGGTATCGTTCCCGGCGGTGGTGTAGCTTATCTTCGCACCCTTCCCCTGCTTGATAAACTGGTGCTGGAAGGCGATGTGGCTGTAGGCGTCAAAATTGTGAAAAAGGCGCTCGAAGAGCCGCTCCGGATGATCGCGAACAATGCCGGCGTGGAGGGGAGCATTGTTGTTGAGAAGGTAAAGGAAAACAAAGGCGCATACGGTTTTAACGCCAGAACCGACAAGTATGAGGACATGATCAAAGCCGGGGTTATAGACCCGACCAAGGTTACCCGCTTCGCTCTGCAGAATGCGGCGAGCGTTGCCTCAATGATGCTGACCACCCAGTGCATGATTGCGGAAAAGCCTGAGGAAAAAGGGGCGGGAATGCCGGCCATGCCTCCCGGTGGCGGATACGGCGGCGGCATGGGAATGTAATTCTTCCTCTGTCTGAAAATGTAAAATCAAAAGGGCCCCTGTCTATGATAGGGGCCTTTTTTTAATCTTGACTGCAAAAAAAATTTGCAGTAGTTCTGCCAACAGTCAGGTTCTTCGGTTATGTTTCACGTCTTAATCAAATATGAGGGAGATTATGAAGAGGTTTTATATCCGAGCGATCTTTGCGGCATTTTTTAGCGTTGTGTCGGTGGGTTTCCTTGTTTACGGGGATGTTTTTGCGGCTGAAACCATTAAACTTGGCGTGGCCGGCGCCCACAGCGGCGATCTGGCCTCTTACGGGCTGCCTACGGTAAAGGCGGCAGAGCTTGTCGTCAAGGAGATAAATGCCAAAGGGGGCGTCCTTGGCAGGCAGGTTGAGCTCATCGTTGAAGACGACATCTGCAAGCCGGAAGTGGCTACAAATACTGCGACAAAACTGGTTTCACAAGACGTCAGGTTTGTCATCGGCCATATCTGCAGCGGCGCCACCAAGGCGGCGCTCGGCATTTACAAGGATGCAAAGGTCCTCGTCATTTCGCCTTCGGCAACGAATCCGGAATTGACACAAAGCGGCGCTTACCCGAATTTCTATCGGACCATAGCCTCTGATGACGCCCAGGCCCGTCTGGAGGTGGAATTTGCGATCAGCAAATTAAAGGTAAAGAAAATAGCGGTGCTGCACGACAAGGGCGATTATGGAAAGGGTCTTGCTGAATTCGCGAAGAAATTCATTGATGATTCCAAGAAGGCTTCGGTTGTTCTTTTTGAGGGCGTTACCCCCGGAGCTGTTGACTATTCGGCCGTTGTTCAGAAAATCAAGCGTTCCGGCGCCGAAGCGGTCATTTATGGAGGATACCATCCGGAGGCCTCTTTAATCGTTGCCCAGATGCGCAAAAAAAAGATGAGCACCCCTTTTATCTCCGACGATGGGGTAAAGGACATCACCTTCATCAAGGTCGCCGGGAAATACGCTGAAGGGGTTTATGCAACAGGCCCAAGGGATACCTCTAACAACCCCCTGACCGTAGCCGCGAACGAGCTCCACAAGAAAACATACGGCACGGACGCGGGCGCTTTTTATTTAAACGGTTACGCGGCAACGCAGGCTATGCTGAATGCTATTCAGAAAGCTAGCTCAACCGATTACGATGCCGTAGGCAAGGCCCTTAAAACTCAACTTGTCGAAACGCCTCTCGGGAAAATCAAGTTTGACAAAAGGGGTGACGCGATCGGCGTAGGTTTCTCCATCTATCAGGTTCAAAAAGGAGACTATGTCGAGCTTAAATAAATTACGCTGAAGTCGATTTCTCAGAGGAGGGCGGCAGGCCTTAAGAATGAGAGCTATGAGAATGATTGAGGAAGATGGATTACTTTCTTGAACTGCTGCTGGGAGGATTGACAAGGGGCAGTATTTACGCCCTGATTGCCCTCGGCTATACAATGGTTTACGGCATCATCGAATTGATAAATTTCGCCCACGGCGAGATTTACATGATTGGCGCCTTCACCGCGCTTATTGTCGCATCAGTGCTGACGATGAACGGAATGACCGGTTTATCGGTGCTGATTCTCGCCTCGGTGGTCGCTGTAATATATTCTGCCGCCTACGGATTTACCGTCGAGAAGATAGCATACAAGCCGCTTCGTCAGGCGCCGCGCCTTTCCCCGCTCATCAGCGCGATCGGCATGTCGATATTTTTGCAGAATTATGTGTTGATCGCGCAGACTTCAGATTTTCTGCCGTTTCCCAGCCTGATCCCGGACCTGCCTTTTCTGGAGCCCTACTCGCATATAATAGGGCCGGCCGAATTTTTCATTGTGGCGACAACCGCTGTCGTGACGATTATCCTGACTGTTATCATAAAATTTACAAAAATCGGCAAGGCCATGCGGGCAACCGCTCAGGATCGAGAGATGGCAATGCTGACGGGGGTAAATGTCAACAAGGTTATCTCAAATACCTTTATTATCGGCTCGGCGCTGGCCGCGGTGGGCGGCGTGCTGATCGCTTCCCATGTCGGCCGGATTAATTTCTACATAGGTTTCATCGCCGGGATAAAGGCCTTTACCGCCGCTGTTCTGGGGGGCATCGGCAGCATTCCCGGGGCTGTGCTGGGCGGACTTGTGCTTGGCTGGACTGAGAGTTTTGCCACAGGCTACGTTTCGAGCGATTATGAGGATGTCTTCGCCTTTTTACTGCTTGTGCTTATTCTGATATTCAGACCTGCCGGTCTGCTGGGGCGTACGCCCATTCAAAAGGTATGAAAGGGAACCGCAATCGCCGATGAAAGCCGCCGCAGAAATCAAGAAATCGCTGATCGTTTCTATATGGTTCATGTTTCTGACATTTCCGCTCATGGTGATCCGGGTAAACACGATCGAAAAGATAGTTGAGTGGCGCTGGCGCAACATGTTTTTTATCGGCATCGGCAGTTTCCTTTTCTCCTTTGTCTGGCGATGGCTGTTAGAGCGCAATCAGAAACGGGCCGAAGCGCAAAAAGGCGCCCGATCGTGGGGGCGGCTGCTCCTCGAAGAACCAAAGTTTTACAAACCGGGGCTTGCGGCCGTAGCTATATTTGCACTTATTTTTCCGTTCATCTTTTCCAGTTATCAGACAAACATCATGACAACCGCCCTGATGTACGTAATGCTGGGGCTGGGATTGAATATTGTGGTCGGTCTGGCTGGACTGCTCGATCTCGGGTACGTGGCCTTTTACGCAGTGGGAGCTTACAGCTACGCCCTTATAAACTACCATTTCGGTTTGGGCTTCTGGGCGGTTCTTCCTGTGGGCGCGCTTTTGGCCGCCTTCTTCGGGATTCTTCTGGGCTTTCCGGTGCTGAGACTGCGCGGTGATTATCTGGCCATTGTTACGCTTGGCTTCGGCGAGATAATTCGGCTGATTCTGGAAAACTGGAATGAATTTTCGTTTGGTCCCAGCGGAATTGCCCATATTCCGAGACCCGGCCTTCTGGGAATGAACTTAACCCTGAATGAGTCCATTATTTATCTGTACTATCTGATGATTTTGTTTTGCCTGCTGACGATTTTCGTAATCAACCGATTGCAGAATTCCAGGATTGGTCGCGCCTGGATCGCCCTGCGGGAAGACGAGGTCGCCTGCCAGGCAATGGGCATTGACAAGACAAAAACGAAGCTTACGGCATTTGCGCTGGGTGCGACCTGGGCGGGAGTGGTTGGGGTGATTTTCGCTGCCAAGACGACGTTTGTCAACCCGGCAAGTTTTACCTTTCTTGAATCAGCGATGATCTTGTCAATCGTTGTTCTGGGAGGAATGGGTTCGATCGTGGGGGTTTTTATCGCTGCCCTGATCCTGATACTGAGTCCGGAATATCTGCGGGCCTTCAGCAATTACCGGATGCTTCTGTTTGGCGCCGTGATGGTTCTCATGATGGTCTTCAGACCGCAAGGCCTTGTGCCGAACGTGCGTCGCACTTACAAATTGTGAACATTAAGCTTCGCTTT
>JALNYO010000031.1 GCA_023229765.1 Syntrophales bacterium
TGCGGTTGGCGCAGGCGGTGGAGGCAGGGGCCGAGGAACTGGTAACGGCCTGTCCTTACTGCATCACCAATTTCGAGGACAGCCGCTTGAACATGCAGGATAGCGAAGCGCTGGCGATTAAAGATATTACGGAGATTATCCAGGGATTGATTTAGGGAGAGAAAAAACCTGATAAGGACAGAGAAAATGGGAAAAGAACCAGTTGCAGAACAGCTTTGCGGAAGTATCACAAACGGCAATTTTGGAGATGTAATGGTTGTCGGGGGAGGGGTCAGCGGCATTCAGGCGTCCCTCGATCTCGGCAATGCGGGATTCAAGGTTTATCTGGTTGAGACGTCGCCGACCATTGGCGGCCACATGTCCCAATTAGACAAGACCTTCCCGACCAACGACTGCTCGATGTGAATTCTTTCACCGAAACTGGTCGAGGTCGGCCGGCACCCAAACATAGAAGTAATGACCTACACGGATGTTGACAGTGTAGAGGGAGAACCCGGGGCCTTCAAGGCCACCCTGATTAAGAAGGCCCGGTACGTTAATGTGGACAAATGCACGGGCTGCGCCACTTGCGTGGAGTACTGCCCGGTGCGATTTCCTGATCCCTTCAATCAGCAGATATCATCGAACAAGGCCGTTCATATATACTTTGCGCAGGCGATTCCCTTAGTCACTTATATCGATGAAAGCTGTCTTTACCTGAAAGAGAAGAAATGTCGGGTATGCGAAGCGGTCTGTAAAAACAAAGCCATAGATTTCAATCAAAAGGCCGAGAAGGTGGAAATAAACGTCGGGGCGGTGATCCTTGCTTCCGGGTTGGAGCCGTTTGACCCCAGGCTCCGGGGCGAATATGGCTACGGAACGATGCCCAATGTAGTGACCAGTATGGACTATGAACGGCTGCTGTGCGCCACCGGTCCTTATGAAGGAGAGATACTGCGCGCTTCCGACAAGAAGCATCCCCACAAGATAGCCTGGATTCAATGCATCGGTTCCCGGCAGGTTGTTCCCGGCGGCAACAGCTATTGCTCCGCGGTATGCTGCACCTATACCCAAAAACAGGTGATTTTGACAAAAGAGCATGACGCGGATGCCCAGTGTACGATATTCCATAACGATGTTCGTTCCTACGGCAAGGATTTTGAGAGATACTATCAAAGAACCGAGAATCTTCCCGGAATTCGCTTTATCAGAAGCTATGTCTCAATAGGGAGAGAGATCCCGGGAAGCAGGAATGTAACCATCAGGTACTCTACCGCCGAGGAGGGTGTGAAAGAGGAAGAATTCGACATGGTGGTATTATCCGTCGGCTTGAATCCACCGGCCCTCGCTTCCAGCCTGAGCAGGAAATTCGGGATTGAGCTGGAAAGCCACGGATTCTGCAAGGTAAATGATTCCAATCCGATTGCGTCCACCAAACCCGGGATCTTTGTAAGCGGCGCCTTCCGGGGGCCCGTCGATATCCCTGAGTCCGTTTTTACCGCCAGCGGCGCTGTCTCCCAATGCGGCGAGCTTCTTGACTACCGGCGGGGGGAACTGTCCCGGGAAAGGGTATATCCGCCGGAGCAGGATCTCTCGCAGGAGGAGCCGCGGATTGGCATATTTGTCTGTCACTGCGGCGCCAACATCAGCAGAATCGTTGATGTCCCCTCCACGGTTGAATATGCCTTGAGCCTGCCCAATGTTGTCTATGCCCAGGAACAGCTTTTTTCCTGTGCTACCAATTCCGCTAAGGAAATAACAGACAAGATAAAGGAAAAAGGGCTGAATCGGGTCATTCTCGCCGCCTGTTCTCCCCGGACCCTGGAGCCGCTGTTCCGCGACACCCTGCGCGAGGCGGGTCTCAATCAATACTATCTGGACATGGCCAATATCAGGGAACATTGTTCCTGGGTTCATGCCCGGGAGCAGGAAGAAGCCACCCGAAAGGCGCAGGATATAATCCGGATGTCGGCAGCCCGGGCTAGAAATTTGGAGCCCTTGAAGGAATATAACCTGCCCATCAACAAAACGGCGCTTGTTGTGGGAGGAGGATTGGCCGGCATGACCAGCGCGCTTTCCATCGCCAACCAGGGGCACGAGGTTTACCTGCTGGAAAGGGAAAAAGAGCTGGGGGGGATGGCCCGCAGGCTTTACTATACGCTGGAGGGGTTGGACGTCCAGACTTATCTCCATGAGCTGATCCAGAAGGTTTATAAGCACCCGCTGATACATGTATATGCCGACGCCGTTATCACGTCTGTTGCCGGTTACATCGGAAGTTTCGTTACCCGTGTGAAGTTTGAGGGAAGGACCGCGGAGATTAAGCACGGCGTTGCCGTCCTGGCGATCGGCGCCGACGAATATAAACCCGTCGAATACCTCTATGGAGAAGACGAGCGAGTAATGACCCAGTTGGAGCTGGAGGAGAAGATCGTCAATAGGGATGAGCGGCTGCTCCATTCTGAGAGTCTGGTGATGATCCAGTGCGTGGGCTCCCGTGAGGAAGGGCGAAATTACTGCAGCCGGATCTGCTGCTCTCAGGCTATTAAAAACGCCTTGAAACTCAAAGAGATAAATCCCGGTATGGATATCTACATTCTGTTTCGGGATATGAGAACATACGGTTTCAGCGAGGATTATTACCGGGAAGCGGCGAATAAGGAAGTAAAGTTCATACGCTATGATCCGAATGACAAGCCCGTAGTAGAGGCTGCCATTGAGGAGGGGCGGCAGATTCTTCGGGTAACTGTAACCGATCCGGTGCTGGGAAAGAAGCTTGCCATAGACGCCGATTCGCTCGCTTTGGCCGCTGCCGTTATTCCCTCCCAGGGAACCAAGGAAGCAGCCGGATTTTTCAAGGTGTCAACGGGGCTGGATGGATTCTTTACGGAAGCCCATGTCAAATTGAAACCGGTTGATTTCAGCGCGGATGGCGTCTATCTCTGTGGAACTGATCACTATCCGAAACATATAACGGAAACCGTCAGCCAGGCTTATGGGGCGGCCGGTCGGGCCTTGAACCCCCTTTCACATGAAACAATCGTAGCCTCCGGCTCCGTTTGCGAGGTGGATGAGAACAGGTGCGTCTCCTGCGGGGCCTGCATATCTGTTTGCGCGTATGGCGCGATCGAGTTCAGCGGTGCGCTTCAGGGTACAAAGGCGCAGGTTAATCCCATCCTCTGCAAGGGATGCGGAATCTGCAACACGGTGTGTCCGACCGCGGCCATCCAACTGAAGCACTTTAACGATGAAGAAATACTCAGCCAGATCGATGCCGCGGCTGGCTATTAGTGAAAAGCGAAGTTCAATGTTCAAAAAGGGGGTGAAAGCTAATGAGCGCGGAAGTTAAATTCAAGCCCAAAATATTAGGCTTTGTCTGCCAGTGGTGAGGATACGGCGCTGCCGACCTGGCTGGAGTTTCCAGACTGCAATATACCACTGAAATGAGACTTATACGCGTCATGTGCACCGGCAGGGTTGATTTGTCGTTTGTGCTCCGCGCTTTATCCAAAGGAATGGATGGGGTGTTTATTATCGGTTGCAATCTTGGCGAATGCAACTACACCACTCACGGAAATTTCCATGCCTTGGGCATGGCGCTTCTCTGTAAAAAAATAATGGCGCATATCGGTATTGACCCGGAGCGGTTGAGGGTAGAGTATATGTCTTCCGGGGACGGGATCCGCTTTGCCGAGGTCATGAATGAATTTAGCAGTAAGATAAAACATTTAGGCCCACTCGGCAAGGGCGAGGGAATCGAAAAAGGTCTGTTGGCGCAAAAGCTTGAAGCAGTGTTAGCGATAACCCCGTTCATCCGGCTCTTGGAAAGAGAGCGTTTGCGAGTGCCTCTGCGGACGTCGGAAGAGTATTACAAATTTTTCGCCAGTGCAGATGTCAACAAAATATTCAAGGAGTTTATCGTAGATAAGCTGGCGATAAGCCAGATCATGCTGCTTCTGCGGGAGAAACCGATGCCGACTGGGGAAATTGCCCGGCGCATAGGGCTTACGCCCTCGGAAGTATCAAGGCACATGAACAGTTCGTCAAGACAGGGATTGGTCAGTTACGATGAAGGCCAAAAGAGCTACGCCCTGGCCTGACGTGCAGGAACAGGTTCGGTTCAGCGGAAGGAGAGGGTTGAAAAAGCGGTCATGGATATTGAGAAAGTAAATAAAATTATTGATAAACATCAGGGCGACGCCAGTTCGCTGATTCAGGTGCTGCTGGAGATCCAGAAAGAAAATCATTGGCTTCCCAAGGAAGCGTTGAAGATGGTCAGTGAAAAATTACAGATTCCGCTGACCCGGATACAGCATGTCGCGACCTTTTACAAAGCCTTCAGTCTGGTTCCGAAGGGGCGTCACGAAATTCACGTTTGCATGGGCACTGCCTGTCATGTCCGGGGAGCAATGCGCGTTCTGGACTCGGTGCAGGACCTGACCGGGATCAAACCGGGCGAGACGGACCTGGATCTGAAGTTCAGCTTGGAGACGGTGAACTGCCTTGGCTGCTGCGCCCTGGGGCCGGTGGTGGAAATAGATGGGACGACGCACGGCAAAATGACTCCGTCCATGACGGCAGACGCGTTAAAACATTACGAGTAGGATAATAAAACTATGGCGCAGATCAATTCACCCGCTGAGTTGGAAGACTTCAGAAGGGGCTTGTTGTCGAAAAGAGAGCAAAATAAACCCTGCATTACGATATGTTCCGGGTCTGCCTGCCGCGCTTCCGGCAGTGAGGAGGTCGCCGCGAGCATGGTTGGGGAGCTGGAAAAGCAGGGATTGAGCGGGAAGGTGGATATCCGGAAGACCGGATGCCACGGTTATTGCGAGCGGGGGCCGATTGCGGTTATCCATCCCGAGGAGATCTGTTATCTGCAGATAAAGACCGGGGATGTTGAGGAAATTGTTGCCCATGCCGAAGGCGATCACAAGCTCATCGAACGGCTTCTCTACACGGACCCGGACAGCGGCGAAAAGATAGCTCATGAATCGGAGATTCCCTTCTACAAAAATCAGGAGCGGCTTATTTTTGGCTCCAACGGCAACATAGATCCCAAGAGCATTGACGACTATCTGGCGCTGGGCGGTTACGCCGCGTTATCCAGAGCCCTTTTTCAGATGACCCCCGAGCTGGCATTGGATGAGGTAAAAAAATCCAACCTGCGGGGAAGGGGCGGCGGCGGTTTTCCGACGGGCAGGAAGTGGGAGGAATCCCGCAAGGCGCCAGGCGAGATAAAATATGTGATCGTTAATGCCGACGAGGGAGACCCCGGGGCTTATATGGACAGGAGCATTCTTGAGGGCAACCCCCATTCGGTTCTGGAGGGGTTGACGATCGGCGCCTATGCCGTCGGCGCCCACGAGGGTTTTATCTATGTTCGCCAGGAATATCCTCTGGCGGTAGAGAATGTGACGATGGCAATTGCGCAGGCCGAGGAGTATGGTCTGCTGGGGAAGAATATCCTCGGCTCCGGCTTTGATTTTACGGTCAAGGTGCACCGGGGGGCCGGCGCCTTCGTTTCGGGTGAATCGAGCGCCCTGATGACGGCTCTGGAAGGGAAGACGGGGGAACCCAGGCCGAAATACATCCACACCGCCGTCCGAGGGGTGTGGGACAGACCGAGCGTTTTGAATAATGTTGAGACATGGGCTACCGTGCCCATGATCATCAACCGGGGAGCTGACTGGTTTTGCGGGATTGGGACGGAGGGCAGCAAAGGGACGAAGATTTTCTCGCTGGTGGGCAAGGTGGTTAATACCGGTCTGGTGGAAGTCCCCATGGGGGTAACCCTGCGGGATATCATCTACAAGATTGGCGGGGGAATCCCCGGCGGCAAGAAATTCAAGGCTGTGCAGACGGGGGGGCCGTCCGGAGGTTGCATGCCGGGGGACCTGCTGGACATGAAGGTTGATTTCGATGAACTCGCCCGCGCCGGCTCGATGATGGGTTCCGGCGGGATGATTGTGCTCGATGAAGATACCTGCATGGTGGATGTCGCCCGGTACTTTCTGGACTTTCTGTCCGATGAGTCGTGCGGCAAATGCGTGCCCTGCCGGGAGGGCATCCGGCAGATGCTGAAGATTCTTATCAGGATCACTGAGGGGCAGGGAAAAGAGGGCGACATCGAGCTTTTGCAGGAGATAGCCGAAGTAACGAAGGATGCCTCGCTTTGCGCGTTGGGACGGTCGGCGCCGAACCCCGTTTTAAGCACAATCCACTACTTCCGGGAAGAATATGAGGCGCACATCCGGGATAAAAGGTGTCCGGCGCTCTCCTGCAAGAAGTTGATCTCGTACTATATAGACCCGAAAAAGTGCCAGGCCTGCATGATCTGCTTCAAACAATGTCCGGCCGGGGCGATTATCAGCGGCAAAAACCTGATCCACATCATTGACCAGAATAAATGCACAAAATGCGGAACTTGCCTGCAGGTTTGCCCGCCCCGTTTCGGCGCGGTGAAGAAGCTTTCCGGTGAGCTTGTTCCTGCGCCTGTTTCCGAGGAAGAAAGAACGATAAAGAGAGAGCGGAAGGAAAAATGAGCGAAATAACGTTGCAGATTGACGGCAGGGAAGTTGCGGCAAAAGAGGGGATGACCATTTTACAGGCGGCTCAGGAGGCGGGGATATCCATTCCGACGCTTTGTCATCACGAGAAACTGGAGCCTTACGGCGGCTGCCGGATTTGCTCTGTCGAAGTCGAAAATCGCGGTCGGACCAGCATTGTCGCTTCCTGCCTTTACCCGGTGGAAAAGGGGCTGGTTGTAAAGACGAGATCGGAGCGGGTTGATCGAATTCGCAAGATGATTTTGCAACTGCTGATGGCCCATGCCCCGTTTGCCCCTGAATTGCAAAGGCTTGCCGGGGAGTATGGCGCAAACCCGGACCGTTTTGAAAAAGAGTCCTCCTTCTGCATTACCTGCGGCCTGTGCGTAAGGTACTGCAACGAGGTAAAGAAAAAGAACGCACTCGGCTGGATTGACAGAGGAATAAGAAAAGAGATCAGCTTCATCCCGGAAATAGCCGCCCGGGAGTGCAACGACTGCAAGGAATGTTTTCCGCTCTGCCCGACCTCGTACCTGCAGGCAGCCTTCGTTCTGGTCGAAGCCCTTGCGTTTACGGACATTAAGTGCCGCTTCCCCTCCGCTTCATCCCAACCTGCGCCAATAAAATAGACAACGGAGGTAATTGCAAAACTCCCCATTCTTGTCATTCCCGCAACGATTCTGAGCGGGAAAACGAAGTTTAATGTTCATAATCTGGTTTTAACTGCTTGAAAAACCATATTCCCGATAGAGACATTATGAACATTAAGCTTCGCTTTCGGGAATGACAAATGGTTTTGCAATTGCCTCAACGCTTTGTAATTGTCAGACCAGCCCGCCTTGCCAGATGTTTGCAGTTTCGGTGGGAGGCGGCCGTCCGTCTCCCGGTATTCTTCAAAGCCTTCTGGACGAGGAAACGTTTTTTCGTGGATAATGCGCCCTCGCTCTTTTTGGCCGCCCTGGGCGCCAGCATTTATACTTTTGCTTGGGGCCGCTTTCTCGCAGGTGTTTTGCTGTGGCCGGTTTCTGCCCTGCTCCATCACATGGTTACGGTGATGGAGTTTGCCGGTTTTTAAACCTTTGACAAGAAATATTCGGTGGACTTTTCAGGATATTACGAGTATTTTCAATCGCACTGTGGAGTTATCAGGAGATGATTTTGGGGATGAGTGGGAACAAAAACTTGCTTCCTGTAATCCACAAATTTTCAACCACGACAAAAAACGCAAGCTTTCAGGGGGTAATCAATACCTGTCAGGCTACATTCCATTTGACATTTCCGTGGATACGCGGCATTACTTCCAATAGTTGAGACACCTCCAATAAGCGCTTTACCTTTCTTTCCATCTGTCATCTTTTCTGATGACACGGGGGACAAGATGAAAGATCTATCCGGACCAAATCAAGAACTGCTCGAAGAGAATTCCTTATTGAAGCAGAGAATCCAGGAACTGGAACAATCGGAAGCAGAGCGCTGGCAGGCGACGGCATTACTTCGACAGGAACGTGATTTGTATCTGGATCTGGTCAACAATCAACCTGCGGGGATATATCGTATTCGGGTATTTCCAAGAGAACAGTGGCAAAAGGATGCATGGAGCAGTTCGGAATACTTTCCTCATTGCGTAGAGCTGGTCAGTGACCGCTTCTGTGAAATTCTGGGGATTAACAGGCAGCTTTATGAAACCAACCCCCGTATAATCTTCGATCTGGTTCATACCGAAGACAAAGCAGAATGCGTCCGCAAGAACGAAGAAGCCAATGCTAAGCTGATTCCCTTTCAGTGGGAGGGGCGTGTGTTTGTCGGAGGGGAAATTATCTGGGTTCATTTCGAATCGCTCCCCCGACCCATCGAAAACGGTGATGTTCTCTGGACAGGCATCCTCTATGACATCAGTGAGAAAAAGCAGGCGGAGGCATCGCTGCGGGAGAGCGAGGAACGGTATCGGACCTTGGTGGAAAATGCGAGCGACATCGTCTTCGGATTGGACGACACCGGACACATAACCTTTGTCAATCCGGCGGGACTCCGCATTATGGGATACGAAGAAAAGGAAATTATCGGAAGGCATTATCCGACATTTATCCGCCCGAACATGCGAGAGGAAGCCATGAAGTTTTTTGGCCATCAGTTCGTGAAGGGGATTCCCAATACCTACTCCGAATATCCCGTTATCGTGAAAGATGGCCGCGAGATCTGGTTCGGGCAAAACACCCAGTTGATCTTTCAGGACGGCAAGGTGGTTGCCTTTCAGGCAGTGGCCCGCGACATCACCGAACGTAAGCGGATAGGGGAGGCTCTTCAGAACAGTGAAAACAGATACCGGGAACTCAGCATCGTCGATGATCTCACCCAACTCTACAATTCCCGGCATTTTTACTTTCAGCTTAAAATCGAATTAGACCGGTCGAACCGCTATGAACAGCCTTTAACCCTACTCCTGCTGGATCTCGACAATTTCAAGGTATTCAACGACGCTTACGGCCATGTCGAGGGAGACCAGGTCTTGATGCGACTCGGCCAGGTGGTGAAACGATGCCTGCGCGAGACGGATTTCGCTTTTCGGTATGGCGGCGAAGAATTTACGATCCTGCTGCCGATGACGACAAGCGCGGATGCCGCCATTACAGCGGAAAGAATCCGGACGGAATTCAAGAAAGAGACATTTTCGCCGGTACCGGGTGAAGACGTCCATGTGACGTTGAGCATCGGTCTTGCGCAGTACAAGCCGCAGGAAGCGATGAAGGCGTTCGTTCACCGGGCAGACCAGCTCATGTACCAGGGGAAAAAGAACGGGAAAGACAGGGTTTGTTCTAAGTCATAGTTTCAAGCAGAGTTCAAAGTGTAATCCTCACTTCAAGTCCAACCCCAAAATCATTGATAGGTGAGGTGATTTAGAATCCCCTTCCCCCTGATTTCAAAGGCATTTTCACCCCACCCTTTTTCATTTCAAACCAACGGATCGGCAAGCCGTTGCCGATTAGCCCGACATATTCAATCAATGAGTATTGGCCCGAAGGAAGAAAAAGCATCTCCAGAATCCTGTGCCGACTCTGGGGATGGCTCCAAGCCAACGGCGCCACCAAAGACATGGCCTGCCGGGAGCTTCTTCTCACCTTGGAACGCATGGGACACAAAACGAAGGAGTATCTCTTGTGGATTCTCAACATCAGCCGTTTGCCCTGTTTTGTTGCGCATCAAGCCGTTTGCGGCCCCGTACCTTGATAGCTTCCACGTCTAAAGGGGTTGCTTCACCGCTATCCAAACCTTTCTTTATTTCTGCCCTAAGTTCTTCAACGCGCAAGGAATGTCTTCGATCTCGCTCTTCAAGAAGGCGCAAGGCATCGCGCATAACTTCGCTTGCGGAACCATAAAGCCCACTCTCCACCTTATTTTTCACCAGTGTTTCAAGTTGTGGCGTAAGAGAAATGTTCATTGTCTTATCTCCTTTGAGCTTTACGATAACATAGAATAACAAACTTTGCTATAACAAATTTAAGCCCGAAGGGTAAGTGATGCGCCTTGTAAATGAATGCGAGAAGGGCAAATCTTTTACCACACTCAGGGTGGCTAACAGCTTCCTGAAAGCAGTAAAACAGCAACCTTGAAGAAAATTCTTGATTTCGAACCAATTGCAAAACTCCTTGTCATGCCCGAATGGTTTTGTAGGGCATCCATGATTTCAAGTAGTTAAAAGCTGGATTATGAACATTAAGCTCCGCTTTCCCGCCCAGAAGCGTCGCGGGAATGACAGCATTGGGAGTTTTGCAATTGGCTCTTTCGACTGGAAATAGAGCGCATTACCTCTAAATGGGGTGGCTAAAGTTAAAAGAGGACAGGACCTCTTTGACCAGGGAGTAGGGATCGGTTTTTCCGGCGCGGATGGCTTCGATATATTGGCGTTTTTTCCCCGTGCCCTTGAGTCCGGCAAAAACCACCTTTTCCACTTCGTCTTTGAAAATCAGCCCCAGTTCCTGCTCGATTCGCTGGGCTTGCACCTCATCGATTTTACGTGTTTCGTGCAGGTATGACTGATGGTCCATGACGGCCTGCACCAGTTCATCCACCCCTTGGACGTTCATGGATTTGGATGCGCAGGCGATGGTGGGAACGACCCGGGGGATCCAGCCCTTTTTCTCCGCCAGTCCGTAATGGATGGTCGCTTCCAGGCTTCGCAGGCAGAAGTTGGCCCCGTCCAGGTCGGCCTTGTTCAGGACGATGATGTCGGCGATTTCCATAATGCCGGCCTTCATGGCCTGGATGTCGTCGCCCATGCCGGGGGTCAGGATCAGCAGGCAGGTCTGGGCCACGTGGATGATGTCGATTTCGTCCTGGCCGGCGCCCAGTGTTTCGATGATGATGATTTCGTTCCCCATGGCCTCCATGACTCGGACCACATCCGCGGTGGCCCGGTTCAGCCCGCCCAGATAGCCCCGCGAACCCATGGACCGGATGTAAACGCCGTCATCCAGGGAGTGGTTCTGAAACCTGATCCGGTCCCCCAGGAGTGCGCCGCCGGAAAAAGGGCTGCTGGGGTCGACGGCCACCACCCCGACCTTTTTCCCCATGGCCCGAAAGCGACCGATCAGGTGGTCGATAAGGGTGGATTTGCCGCTTCCGCCCGATCCGGTCAGACCGACGATCATGGACTGTCCGGTGTGAGGGAAGATCATCTTCATCATGTCGTTGGCCTGAGGAGCGCGATCCTCGATCATTGTGATCATGCGGGCCCCCGCCCGGCGGTCGCCGCCAAGCAGCCTTTCGACCAGTTCTTCCGGGGTCAGATTATTCTTCCTGCTCATAAAGCGACCTTCCTGCCGACGTTGTTTATGATGTAGCTCACAAACACCTCGGCCAGCGATCCTCCGCGGAAGACCTCGTCAATGCCCATTTCTTTCATGGTCGGGATGTCTTCGGGGGGGAAAGAGCCGCCGGCGACGAAAAGAACGTCATCCATACCCCGCTTCTTCATTTCTGCGACGATCAACGGCGTGAAAACCAAATGCTCGCCGGAAAGGTAACTCACCCCGATTACATCCGCGTCCTCGTCAAGCGCAGCTTTGACGATGCTCTCGGGTGTCTGGTACATGCCAAGATACACAACTTCCATACCTGCTTCCCGCAGCAGGGAGGCGACCACCTTAACTCCGCGGTCATGGCCATCCAGCCCGACCTTGCTGATAATCACTTTGATCTTTTCTTCGCTCATCTGCCTGGCCTCCGAAAATTGAAATCACTTAAATGGGGATTCGATGATGTTCAGCGGATCGTAGGAATAGCCGAAAACTTCGCGCACAGTCCCGAGCAGTTCGCCGGTGGTGGCCATGGCCTGAGTGGCGTTGATCATAGCCGGGATGGTGTTTCTGCCTGCGGCGGCATCTTCACGGAGCCTGTCTATAGCCTCTTCCAGCTTTATTTTGTCACGGCTCAGCTTGAACTTGCGCACACCCTCGATCTGGTCCTTGGACGAGTTTTCGGAAATGCGCTGCACGCCCAGCGGCGTGGTCTTTTCCGGTTCGGTCGTGAAGACGTTGACCCCGACTACCAGCTTTTCCAGGTTGTCCAATTCCTTCTGTCGCTTGAGCGCTTCCTGCTCAAAGCGGCTGTCCAGCCATTCGCTGCGGATAGCCTCCTCCGTGCCGCCGATGTCTTCCACTTCCTTCATGTACCGCAAGGCCTCTTCCTCGATTTTGTCGGTCAGGCTCTCTACATAATAGGATCCGCCCAGCGGGTCGGCCACATTGGTCACGCCTGTTTCGTAGGCGATTATCTGCTGAGTGCGCAAGGCCTGCAGGTGTCCTTTTTCCGTGGGAAGGCACATGGGTTCGTCATAGGAGCAGCAATGCAGGGACTGGACACCGCCGAGTACTGCGGTCAGGGCTTCGTAGGCGATACGGACCAGGTTGTTCAGCGGTTGCTGAGGGATAAGCGAGCAGCCGGCCGTGTGGACGGCAAAGCGGAAATGCATGGACCGCGGGTCTTTGGCCCCGTACTTTTCCTTCATCAGCCTGGCCCACATGCGTCGTGCGGCCCGGATTTTGGAGATTTCTTCAAAAATGTCCATGTGGCAGGAGACATAAAAGGTGAACCTCGGCGCAAATGTGTCAATGTTGAGGCCCCGGCGGATAAGCTCGTCGATGTAGCACATGGCGATGCCGAAGCCGTAGGCGATCTCCTGAGGCGCGGTGATGCCCTGCTCGCGCAGGTCGTACATGTTGACCGTGGTGTAATACCATTTGGGCATCTCCCGGGTGCAGAACTCCATGACGTCGGAGCCCAGCTTAATGGACAAATCGAGAGGGCAGGCGGGGCTGAACCCGCAGTAACGGAAGTGAATGGGGTCGTTTTGAATGGAGCCATGCAGCTTGCTGATGTCATAGCCCTTGTTCCGGGCCACGGCCACGTACTGGGCCATGGTCGCCGCCGCAGCGGTGGATGCGGTGATGAGCGACCAGCTAACCTTGTCGAGAGGGATGTCCCCGATCAGGGTTTCCATGTCCTTGATGTGCGAGATGTTGACCCCGGTCAGGCCGACCTCGTTATGAGCCCTGGGGTGGTCCGCATCCAGACCCATTTCATAGGTAACGTCGGCGATGGTGTTAAGGCCGGTCCCGCCGTTCTCGAAGCAGTAGGCGGCCCGCTCGTGGGTGTCCGCCGGCGACCCGATGCCGACGACTTCCCGGCGGGTCCAATACCGGCCCCGGAACATGTTGCGGTGCAGCCCGCGGGTGAAGGGGTACTCGCCGGCGTCGGCTATGTTTGCCTGGTAATTTTCCGCGGCCCGGTCGTCCGGCGTATAAATTTCCTTGACGTCGTACCCGGACCAGGTTTTCGTGCTGGCCGGTTTTTCGTAATATGCCTGAAGATAAACGTCCCAGTTGATTTTCTGATCTTCCCTGTCCGATTTATCGGTGCTCATGGCAATTCTCCTTTTCAATCCGGAAGTGTTATTCTAAAGCGAAAAGCTCAGCCGGTACGCAATCACCCCTCGGCGGGAGCTGATTTCCGTGAGGTGGAGGTTCAACCTTGACTTGCACTTGCTTACTGTATTATATTGTGACTGACTGGTTAGTAATAATAACTAACTGGCGAGTAACGTAGCAAAGAGAAAAATCCGTGTCAAGCATTTTTTAGCCTCAACTGAAAATATTTTCGGCTCATCATGGAATGACGGATAATACTATGGAACAGCAAACCGACTTCAAGAGTCTGGACAAAAGCCTGCGCAAGCAGATGGTCATCGACACGGCCATTACCATATTTCACCGGAAAGGTTACCGCACGGCCACCCTCGACGATGTGGCCCACGAACTGGGGGTGAGCAAGGCCGCCCTTTATCACTATGTGTCCTCAAAAGAAGCTCTGCTTTCCCTGATCTACATTCAGTCGATGAAAAGCTTTTTCGCCAACGCCAGCGATATCGAAGAAATGGATCTGGCGCCGCCCGAGAAGCTCCGCTTTTTCATCAGGAGCCACATCCGGAACATCGTTGTCAGCAACCTGCACATGTTCGCCGTCTTCTTCAGCGAAGAAAACCAGTTGCCGGAAAAGCAGTTTCAGGAAATCCGCGAAGAAAAACGAAAGTATTCCAAGATCGTTGAAAGGATCATCGCCGAAGGCATCGAACAAGGCTGCTTCCGCCCTTTGGATCCCAAGCTTCAGGCCTTTGCCATCATCGGCATGTGCAACTGGCTTTACAAATGGTATAAGCCGGACTGCGGGGGCAAATCGCCCGAGGAAATCGCCGATCATTTTCTTAACTTTCTGGAAAACGGATATTTGCAGCCGTCGCAGGGCGAAGAAGCCGCAGAGACAAAAACGAACAAGCGGGATAAAAAAAAGTTAGACAGGAAACTCCAGATAGTGGAGGAATTGAAGGAGAGGACAGAAGGGCTTTCCAGCCTGCTGATTGATTTGGAGAAATCTTTTTAGAGGATAATTATCGATGAAAACCGATCTATTCTACTATACGGGCACAGGCAATTCGCTCTGGACAGCCCGGATGCTGGGAAGCGCAATGGGCGACGCCGAGATCATCCCGATATCGAACACTTCCAGGGATTCGGTCGTGAGCGGGGCCGAGGCGATCGGAATCATCTTTCCCGTTCACATCTGGGGGCTGCCGCGCAGGGTCATTGCCTTTGTAGATGCGCTGGAGAAAAACGGGTCCCGGTACTACTTTGCCATAGCCGTCAACGCGGGACAGGTCGCCGCCACGTTGATTCAACTGAAGAAAAGAATGCAGGCCCGGGGATTATCGCTTTCCGCCGGATTCGAGCTGGCAATGCCGTCCAACTATATTCCCTGGGGCGGTCCCGGACCAAAAGAGAGGCAAATCCGGCAGATCGAGGTGTCACGAGACAAGATTGGCAGGATTGCAGCTTCCTGCGCAGCGAGAAAGAAACTACCGGTAGAAAAAGGCCCATTGTGGCAGAACATTTTTTTTACCGGGCTCAATCGGCTCTCCTTCTCCCGCATTCCAATGATGGACCGAAGCTTCTGGGTCGATGAAAAATGTAACGGTTGCGGCATCTGCAAGTCAATCTGCCCGTCCGGAAACATCGACATTCCAGAAGACACACCGATCTGGCTGCACCACTGCGAACAGTGTCTCGCCTGCATCCAGTGGTGTCCGCAGGAGGCGATTCAGTTCGGCAGGAAGACTCCCCGCTACAAGCGCTATCACCATCCGGAAATAACCTTGCGGGACATGCTCTCCGTTGGGCCGACGCGAAAATAAATAGCAGGTACTGCTGGCTATTGATAAGTTGGAGGTTGAACATGCCGCTGAAAAATGATCCCGATAAACCCGGCTCCCGCTGAGCCGCGTTTTATGTGAAGGTATGTTACGGATGGAGCAACGAGAACTATTTCAGTAACCCTGTGTGGCGGAATTCCCGCTGGAAGCTTCCCCCGGGCCGATACATAGTCCGGGTCGAAATACGAACGCAAGGTCAGAAGTCTGTGCAGTGCTTTCGATTCTGTAATGAAGGTACTCTGGATAGTTTTCGGTTTGAGCCACAGCAACCTGGAGACGAAAAGAAAATACAGCCAAGGATCACATAACCCGGCGCTTCACCGGATCGGCGGGAAAGGGCGCCCGCCTTCCGGTGAGCTTCCCGTTGGACGTAAATAAAAAACAAAAATTTACAACAGAGGAGGTAATTGCAAAACTCCGTGTCATGCCCGAATGCTTTTGTCGGGCATCCATGATTGCAAATAGTTAAAAACTGGATTATGAACATTAAACTTCGTTTTCCCGCCCAAAAGCGTCGCGGGAATGACAGCGTTGGGAGTTTTGCAATTCGCTCAGAGGCGAATTTAATTTGACAAGGTATATACTGCGATATACACTTATTGCGGAGGTGCGGGATGCAAACAGCGAAATTATTTCAAAATGGGCGCAGTCAAGCGGTTCGTGTGCCCAAAGAATACAATTTTGAAGGGACAGATGTGTTAATTCAAAAAATTGGCGAATCGGTCATTCTGTTTCCTAAAACCCGCGTTTGGGAAACATTTCTTCATGGTCTTTATGGGTTTACCGATGATTTCATGGAAAACGGAAGAGACCAGCCACAAATGCAGGAGAGAAAGGGTCTGTAATGTATTTGCTTGATACAAACACCTGCATTTTTATCAAGAACAAAAAGCCTCTCCGTGTCTTGGAGAAATTACGCAGTGTTATTGAAAAAAACGTTTATCTATCCAGCATCACGGTAGCCGAATTGCAATTTGGCGTTTACAACAGTCAAAACATTGAAAAAAACAGAATTTCATTGACTGAATTCCTGGTATAAATATTCCGACATCCTAACTGGAGTTCTTCAAGGATTTAAGAGTGATAAAGGTTGCCCTGAGCGGTTGGCGCCTTGAGCAGACTTACCTTGGGAGGGAAAAAGCTATGGCGACAAATCACGATTTAATTTCTCCTTGCGGTCTTTATTGCGGTGTATGTGCCATTTACATTGCCCATCGCGATAATAACAGCAGACTAAAGGAAGGTTTGGTAAATCTCTACAAGGGGGGAACTTCCGGCAAAGGCGCACTCCCCAACAGCGAATCCCTGTCAATCGAAGACATTCGCTGCCAGGGCTGCTTATCCGCTGAACGATTTATGCATTGCAGCCAATGTGAGATCAGAAACTGCACAAAAGAGAAGGGGTACGACGGGTGTCATCAATGCAATGAATTCCCGTGTCAGCACATTGACAATTTCCCCATGGCTGTCGGCAGAAAGGTCATCCTCCGGGCTGTCCCGTATCGGCGTGAGTTTGGCACTGAAAAATGGATACGGGACGAAGAGGCGCGCTATATATGCCCTGAATGCGGTAATAGAGTTTTTCGCGGTGCGATGAAATGTAATAAATGCAAGGCGCCGTTAGACCTGGACTAACAAATTAGCTTAAGTGGGCATAACGAAGGTATGGTTCGGGTTGCCGCCAACCGCTGGCTTTTCCCTGCCGACCGTTCGCTAAAAGAGAAAAATAATGCTAAAGAGCCAATTGCAAAACTCCCAACGCTGTCATTCCCGCGACGCTTCTGGGCGGGAAAACGAAGTTTAATGTTCATAATCCAGTTTTTAACTATTTTAAATCATGGATGCCCGACAAAAGCATTCGGGCATGACACGGATTTTTGTAATTACCTCAAAAAAGAAAGGGATTTAACTATATGGAAATGACAAACCCGTCTTTTCCTTCTGATTTTATCAGAGACAGCATTGATGACGATATCAAATCCGGCAAGTGTGCGGGGCCGGTAGCGACCCGCTTCCCGCCGGAGCCCAACGGCTATCCCCACATAGGTCATGCCAAGTCGATCTGCCTGAATTTCGGGATTGCCGCCCAGTATGGGGGAACCTGCAATCTGCGGCTTGACGACACCGATCCGAGCGGAGAGGGCATGGAGTATGTGGAGGCGATTATCCGCGATGTGAAATGGCTCGGTTTCGACTGGGGAAACAGGCTCTATTTCGCCTCCGATTATTACGAAAAATTGTATCAGTATGCGGTTGAACTGATCAGGAAGGGCCATGCCTATGTATGCGATTTGAACGCGGACGAGACGCGCGCGTACCGGGGGACGCTGACTGAACCGGGGAAGGAAAGCCCTTTTCGCAGCCGGTCAGTAGCGGAAAATCTGAATCTTTTTGAGGGGATGAGGAATGGAGAATTTGCCGAGGGGGCGCGCGTTCTGCGGGCCAAAATAGATATGGCTTCGTCGAACGTGGTTATGCGCGATCCGGTTATCTACCGAATCAAAAAGAGCAGCCACTATCGCACCGGGGATAGGTGGTGCATTTATCCGATGTATGATTTCGCCCACTGCCTTTCCGACTATAGCGAAGAGATAACCCACTCTCTTTGCACCCTTGAATTTGAAAACAACCGGCCCCTTTACGAGTGGTTTCTGGAGAAACTGGTCGAACTGCCGCATCCGCGACAGATTGAGTTTGCCCGCCTGAACTTGAGCTATACGGTGATGAGCAAACGCAAGCTAATGGAATTAGTTGAGAAAAACATGGTGAAGGGGTGGGATGACCCCAGGATGCCGACCCTTTCCGGGATGCGCCGCCGGGGTTACACGCCGGAGGCGATCCGAAATTTTTGCGATATAATCGGCGTTTCCAAAAACGACAGTCTGATTGACATGTCGTTTTTGGAGAACTGCGTCCGGGATGATCTGAACGAGAAAGCGCCTCGGGTAATGGCGGTGCTGCGCCCGCTGCGCGTTGTGATCGACAACTATCCGGAGGAACTTGTTGAGGAGTTTGATTGTCCGTACCATCCGAAGAACCCCGCGATGGGCTCGCGGAAGGTGCCGTTCTCACGGGAGCTGTTTATCGAAAAAGACGATTTTATGGAGAATCCACCCAAAAAATTCTTCCGGCTTGCCCCCGGCAAAGAGGTGCGCCTTCGCTATGGCTATTTCATCCGTTGCGTTGATGTTGTCAAGGACAATGCGACCGGCGAGGTGATCGAGGTCCACTGCACCTACGATCCGGCAACTAAGAGCGGTTTTGCGCCGGACGGACGGAAGGTCGAGGCAACGATTCACTGGGTGTCGGCAGCCCACTCCATGCCGGCGGAGGTAAGACTCTATGATCGACTGTTTAATGTCGCCGAGCCGCTTGCGCAGGAAGGCGACTTCATCACCTATATGAATCCGGGTTCAATGGAGGTCATCACTTCCTGCCGCCTGGAGCGAAGCCTTGCTGATGGCAAAACGGGGGAACATCTCCAGTTTGAGCGCCTGGGCTATTTCATTGCTGACCCGGAAGATTCCGCGCAAGGGGCGCTTGTCTTCAATCGAACGGTTACCCTGAGAGATTCCTGGACCAGGATTGCCGGCAAAACGAAATAGCCAGCCTTCAGCGGAGGAAATTGACGATGCGGGCGGAGATCGCCCTCTTCAGCGTCATTGCAATGCCGACAAGATAATCTTTTGTGCCGTAATACTTGTCCGTTGCGGAGACGATCCATGCCTCCGGATAAAGCGGGGGGATGATGGTCAGCGGCCACATATGCCGGAGGATAATGTCTTCCTCTTTTTTTGTTAAGGGTATGACTTTTCTTGCGTTTTCGAGGGCGATGCGGGGATGTCTGAACCCGTGCCAGCGCGGTCCCTCACGCAGCCAGTCGTAGTGAAAAAGGTCGTGCAGAAGCGCCCCCCTCGCAATCATCCGGGTGTCAAGATTAAATTTTCTGGCGATTCGAAAGCTTAACCACGCCACGTCCAGGCAGTGTTCCAGACGGTTTTTCTGGTAGTGGTGAAGGTGCTTTTCCAACGCGCCGACAAGGGGATCATTCAGAAGTGGTTCTATGATGTTCAAAAATTCGCGTTTGCTTGCCCTTGCGTCGCTGCGCCTTTTCTCCCCTGCCTCGGCGCCCAATTGGTCGCCTTTTATCAGGAAATCCACCATGATAATCTCCAGAAGCAGCAGGGCAAAAATGGTCATCGGCATGGTGAATTCCCGATAAAGGAGCATCGAAGGCGGGAGCAGAAAATATTCCAGGAGAAAGGCCAGGGCCACCCAGTACAGTGAAAACTTCAGGCACACATAGCCGCGTATCGACCAGGGGCCGTCGCTATAGTTCCACAAGCGAATGTTAAAAAACCGATCCAGCGACCAGCCGGCGAATAACTCCAGCAGCGTCGTGGTCGCTATGTAGATAATGGCCTTGGCTGCTATATGGATGGCGAGCAGAAGCGGTTTCAGCAGCACTACCTGCTCCTCTCCCGGTAAATAAGATAAAAATCCCAAAATGATAAAAACAAATGAATAATCAGATATTTGAGGTCTGACCAGACTAATCAGGACTGCCCCGAGACCGTATATGGGCAGATAGGGCCCGGTCAGAAATCCTGGATTGATCAGACGCCGCATCTTTAGCGACCGGTAAACGCTTTCGAGAAGCCAGCCGGCAACGGAGAACAGGGCAAATACGAACACCATCTCGATTATTTGGATCTGCATGGATCAGGTTCTCCCTTCTTTGGATGATAAAAGGCCATGACACAGTATATCGAAAAGGGACGCCGCTTCTGAGTCTGTATCTGCCAGCTTTGCCGGCAGGTCTGGCTGGTCATCGGCGGGCGAGGAGAACCCCCGCATAAGGTAGCCGATGAGTTTTGAAGCTTTAGCCATATCCTGGGCCGGGAATAAACCTTCAGTGGCCCCTTGCTCGAGGATTCCTTTCAGCAGCCGCTCCTGCGCGGAGAAAAAATGCTCCCTGGCGGCGGCTATTCTGGACACAAAACGGTAAGATTGGCTATATTCGTCGGCAAACAGCAGGGATTCTTCCCTGACCATTTTCAGACTTTCCTTTATGAAGGCATTGAGTTTTTCGAGCGGCGAAGGCAGATCTGCAACCGCCTGGCTTACCCGTTCCGCCATAAGACCGATTTTTCTGTCGAGCGCCTCTGTGTAAACCTGATCCTTGCTTCCGAAATAGTTGTAAATGGTCGCCTTGGCAACCATTGCGGCGCGGGCGATGTCGTCAATGTTGGTCTTATTTATGCCGTGACGGCGGATCATCTTCCAGGCCGTTTCCAGGATGGCTTCTTTTATGTTGGTTTTCATGGTTTATGTCTCGGCATTGCAATATTGTACTTTTTACGTCTAAAAGTATAAACAACAGATATTAAGATGTCAAGGATTTTTGCTGACCGATATTTCTCTTGACAAGCTTAACCCTCTTGGTTACGGTGCAAGCCTGCAAAGAAATGACGATTTCCGGCAAGCGGCGAATGAAGAGGTAAATGTTTATGACCGCTCAATCCGCTCAGACTAAGCACCCAACACCTGTATCGATCGATGATCTATGGGGCGGGCTGGCCGCCATGTTGGTGGCGCTGCCGTCATCAATAGCCTTTGGCGTCCTCGTTTACTCTGCCCTGGGAACCGGGTACGCAGGGGAAGGGGCCTTGGCGGGGATCATTGGCGCTGCCGCAATCGGACTTATTGCACCGCTTTTCGGGCGGACAAACGGACTGATCTCTGCCCCCTGTGCGCCGGCGGCTGCTGTCCTGTCCGCATTAGTAGTTGGTCTTCTTGCGGGGGGAGATGGCGGCGGGCTCAAACCGGTTGATATACTTCCGCTTATGGCTTTAACCGCTTTATTTTCAGCCGGGTTTCAGGTCTTTTACGGGGCAATCGGCGGAGGGAGATTGATCAAATATGTCCCTTACCCGGTTGTCAGCGGATATTTATCAGGGGTGGGGGTCATCATCGCCCTGGGCCAGCTTCCCAAACTATTCGGTTTTCCCAAGGCAACTCCACTTTTCCAGGGGCTGATTTCACCAGAACTCTGGAAATGGCAGAGCCTCCTGGCAGGGATTGTCACAATAGCGGTAATGGCCATTACGCCGCGAATTACCAAAAAGGTGCCGGCCGCCATCCTGGGGCTCTTGGGCGGGATTGTAACCTACTTCGTTCTCGCTACGTTTTCCCCGGAACTGCTGAGTCTGCAGAATAACCCGCTTGTAATCGGGCCAATCCATGCCTCCGGTTCATTCTTGGGGGCAGTCTCCGGGAGGTTGGCATCCCTTTTTTCCGTGAACGTTACATCAATCAAGATTATCCTTGTTCCGGCCCTCACCCTTTCGGTGCTGCTGTCAATCGACACTCTTAAAACCTGCGTAGTGCTCGACGCCCTGACGCGCAGCCGACACAAGTCAGATCGCGAGCTTATAGGTCAGGGAATCGCAAACGTGGTATCATTTCTTGCCGGCGGCATGCCCGGCGCCGGAACCATGGGGCCTACCCTCGTTAATGTGACCAGCGGCGGCCGGACGTATCGCTCAGGGGTAATCGAAGGTGCACTTGTGGTTATGACCCTTCTCTTGCTGGGCAAACTTGTTGCATGGGTGCCAATTGGCGCGCTTGCAGGCATTCTGTTGGCAATATCCTGGAGGATGCTTGACTTCAGGAACATGTCCCGGCTGCTGCGCCATCCTGCCGGGCGCTTGGACTTCGCCGTGATTGCATTTGTTATCCTCGTCGCCGTCACCGTTGACCTGATTGCGGCTTCGGGGGTCGGGATAGCACTGGCAATCATCTTGTTTATCCGTGATCAGATTCGTGGTTCGGTCATCCGCAGGAAGAGGGGGCTGGACCAGGTATCCTCAAAGACCAAACGTCTGGATGTGGAACGAGAGATTCTGAGGCAATCCGGCGGCCAGGCAGTCTTTTGCGAGCTGCAGGGCAATCTGTTTTTTGGCACTACGGACCAGCTTTTTACGCAACTGGAGAGCGATCTTCGAACAAAGCGCTTTATTCTCCTCGATATGCGTCGCGTCCAATCAATGGATTACACGGCGGCTCATCTTTTCGAACAGATGCAGGCCCAATTGGAGGAACGCGGAGGGCGCCTGCTGTTCACAGGCATGCCGTCAACGCTTTATGACCAGCGTGACTTCGAGCGTTACCTGGCGCAGTTGGGCGTTGTCAGACAGGGCGGCGGCGTTATGATTTCCGAGACACTCGATGGCGCGCTGGAATGGATGGAGGAGCGCATTCTGGAGGACTCGCACATAGCGCAATCAGGCAGCGAGCAGCCTCTTGAACTGAAGGACTTCGAACTGTTTCACCAATTCGACGAGAGTACGCTCAGTGAGCTGGCGTCTTGTGTAACGGAGTTGTCGGCGCCGCAGGGACAGAAGGTCTTCTCCCAGGGCGACCCTGGAGACAAGATATTTCTGGTACGACGGGGAAGTGTCCGGATACTGCTGCCCCTGAAAGGGAACACCCAACATCACCTCGCCACGATTGGCCAGGGAGACTTCTTCGGCGAGCTCTCATTTCTGGACGGCAGCATTCGTTCGGCCACCGTCGAGGCGAAAGTCCCGACCGATCTATACGCACTTTCCCGATCCAGTTTTAACGCCCAGAGCCATGCCAACCCTGTTTTTGGAGTCCAGGTCTTTGCCCGACTGGCACTTGCTATTGCCAAACGCCTTCGCCACACCGACGCCGAGTTGCAGGTACTTGAAGAGAGATGACAATCCTCTCAACATGCATCTTCCTGCCAAGATTTTTTAAAGAGAAGTCTGCCTGCGCGGATCGAGGGTAAGGAAGGAATCCCACAGCGGCAGCTTTCCGAATAGAAACCCCTTGCCCGACAACCGTTACCACTGCCACCTGAAGAAGGGCCACCCAACGTACGTGGCGATATGGGAAGTGGCGGACAAAGAAATAAGATTGATCGAGGTGATTTATGCAGGCACACACGAAAAAGCACCCTACTGAAACCGTTGAACTGCGATTCATCGGGCCGATTGTGAACATAGCGCGGGCCATTGAAAGCCTGAAACCCCTGGGGTTCGTGGACACGTCGGATTCTGTCCCGTGGCGGGAGGCCTACCCCGAATTTTCGGAAGTGCAGCTCGTCGGCAAGGCTTTGGCCGGCGCGAGATACCGGGAAGGGCTGACACAGATAAAACTTGCCGAACTGACCGGTATCCCGCAGCGGCATATTTCCGAAATGGAGAACGGCAAACGTCCCATCGGCAAAGAGATGGCGAAACGACTGGGAAAGGCCCTGAACATCGGGTACAAGGTGTTTCTGTAGGAAGAAAAGGCGGGGGATGGGAGCTAACCGGTTAAAGTGAATTATTCGTTGAAAAAAGTGTTCGATCCCGTTCAAGCACACGACGTCCTCTCTGGAAGTGAGCTCAGCAAGCCGAGCATCGCTGCAACCGAAAAGCCTGGTCATGATTTCCGCCTTCCTATAGACCCATTCTATTGACATGAACGCCGGTTATTCGGGCTTATCCCGTGCATTGGTAGCGTGTATGTTTTAGGGCGCTGCTCTTACCGATTTCACCTGCCTGGACCAGTCTTTTCAGCGTATCCTGCAAAGTTCTTCGGGGGATTTCCCTGCGTCTTTAACCTGAGAGCTTGATTGCTCTTATGGGTCTGTGGCATAAATATCATCGAGGGACTGTCGGGCTTCCTGATAGATCCTGGCGGAAAGCCAGAGTGATGAGGTTTCAAGATCGTTTAATGCCCGCTCCGTTCCTGCCCGCGACATATATCGGTGGGTGGCATTCCAAAGGATAATGCCCAGGGATCCATGCACTTCCATGCCCAAGAGGGAGACAAAAAGTCGCGTCGCCGAATCGTCGGTCAGAAACCAGTCGGCCTTTTCTCTGCGGGCAAGCACAACGGCTTCCGCCTCGCCTGCATGAAGATCGCCGACCTCTTTCCACATCCCGGCTTCTCGTTGCTCATGAGGGGATAGGCTTATAATCCGAAGCCACTCAGGCCAGGGGTCTTTCATGTGGAGGGCGGCTTGAACTTCGTTGAAGACGAGCTGTGGCAGGTAAAGAGCCTGAGCAAGGCCAGGCAATGGGCCTCGTAAAGATGAATGATAGGCCCGGCATCGCAGACGACGGTTTTCATTTGGCCGCATGAGCCTCTTTGATGGCCCAGGCGATGTCTTCCCGGGCGAAGCGTTCCATCAGGTCAACCCGGTTGCGACGGACAAATTCCGACATGGCCGCCAGGACGACATCCGGCTCGGACATGAAAAAACCGGACTGGACATAATCATGGATGCGCTCGGCCAGATGGTCCGGCACGGTGATCGATAGCGTTTTCACGAGCGGTTACCTCCCTTCTTCTAAAATATCCGAGTGGCTACCTTATCAGTCTTTGTGTTTATCCGCAAGCCCCACCGAGCCCGCCCCACCGAGCCCGCCGGTCACGGATACCTGATGAATCCATTTGGGCTGTAACGAGTCTTTTGCGATCATATCCAATTACCGGCATTATTCATTTATTTTTGCCGCTAATTTGATTGCGCGCGGGTCCACTCCGCTTTCCGCTTTGGCGAGCGGAGGCTGAAGGTCAAAGTCGATTTTGTCTGGAATTATTTATCCCCACCCTTACCCTTTGGGGCCGGTGGGCCTGACCTTGTTGAGATAAATCACGTTACCCGCCTGTTGCCCATAACCGGAGGGCTCCCCCTCTTGCAGAAGCAGTTGCTGGAAGACCTCTTTCGGGGAACGATATTCCAGGTACGACATCGGCGTTTCGTTCAGGTAAAACGAAACATCAAGGGGCGTCAGTTGTCCCTCTTCAAGGCGGAACTTGGACTGAAAAATGAGATCGTTCATGGAGCCCAGGATACGTCGATCGATGATCTTGGAAAAGAAGGTATCCCGGTCCTGCCACGGCAGGTCCTTCGCCACTCTCAGATGATTCCATTGCCCGGCCATGAATGCTTGCAGTCCGGTCCTGACCGACTGAATGAACTGCCGATCGGTCGTTATCCCCCGCCCAGGCATGATCAGGGAATACAGAGATTCGGTGTTGGTCACCAGGATATATTGCGTGCGCTGGAGGAGGGTGTGTTATTCAATAATTATTGAATAACAAGGACGGGTGTGGTACTCTGTTCAATAATTCTTGAATAAGCGGAGGGGAGATATGCAAAGAAGCGGTGGTTATGTGAAGCAAACGACCGGGTATCGGGCATTTATCCCAACGCCGCTACCCCCCAAACCTGCCGTGAAGATTGAGGGGGAACTTCAGAATCTGCTTTCCCGTGCCGACATGGCCCTTGCCCGGTTGGACGGTGTGGCGCAAATGCTCCCCAATGTTGATCTGTTTATCGCGATGTACGTCAAAAAAGAGGCCCTCTTGAGTTCGCAGATCGAGGGGACGCAGGCTTCCCTGGACGATCTGTTCGCCTATGAAAGCGGGGACAAACTTGAGAATCTGAACGATGTGACGGAGGTGGTGAATTACGTCAAGGCGATGAATTACGGGCTTGACCGTCTTCAGAGCTTGCCGATGAGTCTTCGCCTCATCAAAGAGATCCACGCCATTCTCCTTGAGGGCGTTCGGGGCAGCGAAAGACTGCCCGGTGAATTCAAACGATCGCAGAACTGGATCGGCCCCCCCGGCTGCACCCTCAACGAGGCGTCTTATGTGCCTCCTCCTCCCCATGAAGCGCTTGAAGCCATGGGGGCACTGGAGCACTATTTTCACGGCAAGGAGCGGTTGCCGATCCTTGCCGATTGCGCCCTTATTCACTACCAGTTTGAAACAATCCATCCCTTCCTCGACGGCAATGGCCGTATCGGGCGTCTGCTGATCACGTTCTACCTGTGCTGGAAGGGGGTTTTACACAAGCCGCTCCTGTACCTGAGCTACTATTTCAAGAAAAATCGCCGGGAATACTACGATCGTCTGAACATGGTCAGGGAGACGGGCAATTATGAACAGTGGGTGGATTATTTCCTCAAAGGGGTTGTGGATATTGCCGGCGCCGCGATGGATACGGCCAGGCAGATCCTCGAACTCCAGACCAAGCATCGCCGTCTGTTGTGGGAGAAAAAGATTTCCTCTTCGCTTGCCGTCGGGATTCTGGAGCAGTTATTCTATACGCCCACAGTTTCCATCGCCCGGATAGCCGAGCGGTTCAAAGTATCCTACCAGGCGGCGTCCACACTTGTGGCGCAGTTGGAAAAAGCCCAAATCCTCAGGGAAACCACAGGGCGGAAGCGTGACAAACGCTACGTTTACAGCGATTATCTGCATATCCTCGCCGATGGGACAAAGAGCTGAGAGCCGCGCCTCTTGCTTGACATTATGAGAGTGAACTCGATAATTGATGGGCTGCCGGCCAGGTAAAATGGTGGGATTAATCGCCAATCGGGAAATCCCTTTTGTTTTTAATCGGCTATTTCCAAAGAATGGTTCCCAACGACAGCATGAGAAATAATAGGGATCTGTCCCTAATTATGGCTGGGAGACGTGGATTCGAACCACGATTCACGGAGTCAGAGTCCGTTGTCCTACCATTGAACGATCCCCCACTGAACAGGGCTCGCCATTTACCATAGGAAAGAAGGATTATCAATAGAAAAGTTGTTTCCAGAAAAATATGGACAAGATCAAACAGTTTCATATAGAAGGTCAAACGACGCGGTGAAAATCCGTTCAGACGCTTCTTTATTGTTGGGGATGCTCGTGTCGAAACACGGATCATTTTTATTGAGACGAATATATTCATGAAGAAAGGGAATAAATGTCAACGATAACCGAAAAATCTGATCTGGAAGGGCTGACCCTGCTGGGAGGGGACAAAAAACCCGTCCGGAAATTAGAGACGTTTCCCAATCACAACCAGGGGCGCGATTATCTGATTACAATGCGTTCAGACGAATTCACCTGCCTGTGCCCGGCAACCGGGCAGCCGGACTTTGCGGATCTGACGATTCAATACATCCCCGACCAAAAAATACTGGAGTCAAAGTCGTTGAAGCTATACCTGTGGTCTTTTCGCGATCAGGGGGTATTTCATGAACACGTGGCCAATGCGATACTCGACGATCTGATCGAAGTCCTTTCGCCTCGCTGGTGCAAGATAACGGCAGAGTTCGCGGTGCGGGGAGGGGTATCGATCAAGGTGGAGGCGGAGCACGGCGCAAAACGCACCTGAATTTCGTCGTTGCCCCTTGCCTCGAGACCTTTGAATTTTGTAATTTCGAGGAGCGTTAGCGACGAGAAATCTTAATGCTCGTGCATAGTTAAAGATTTCTCCCTTCGGTCGAAACGACAATATTGGCAGTTATTCAAAGTCTTGCCTCGTCTTCCGGCCTTTATCGCTCCCAGTTTCCCCGTTTATTCCGGTGGGTACATCGCTTCGATGAGCGGCCCGTATTTCTGATTGATGGCCATCCTCTTCATCTTCAACGTCGGGGTGAGTTCGCCAGTATTCTGAGACCACTCGGCTTCCAGCAGCGTGAATTTTCGGATCTGCTCAACCCGTGCGTAATCCTTCATCCGCTCTGCCAGTTCCTTTTCGTAGAGACTTTTGACCTCCGGTTTGCTGATCAATTCGGCGCGGTTCGCAAAGGCGATATTGTTTTCCCCTGCCCAGAGCTCCAGGGTCGCAAACGTTGGAACAATCAGCGCCGACAGGTACTTGCGGTTGTCGCCGATGACCACCGCCTGCTCGATTAACGGAGAAGCCGCGAGTGCATTTTCAATGTTCTGCGGGGAGATGTTCTTGCCGCCCGAGGTGATGATGAGATCCTTGATCCGGCCGGTTATCTTGAGATACCCATCGGAGTCGATCGAACCGATATCGCCGGTGCGGAAAAACCCGTCGTCCGTGAAGGCGGCTTTCGTGGCGGCCTCGTTTTTGTAGTATCCCTTCATGACCTGGGGGCCCTTGATGATGATTTCCCCGTCCGCAGCGATCTTGATGATCGTGTCCTGCAACGCGGGGCCGACCGTTCCCGGTTTTATATGTTTTGGCATGTTTCCGTTGGTAACCGGGGCTGTCTCGGTGAGGCCGAATCCTTCCAGCACCTTGATCCCCATTCCCAGAAAGAATTCCGCGTCGGACACGGACAATGGTCCGCCGCCGGAAACGGCCGCTTCGAGCCGGTCCATTCCCAGGGCAACGCGAAGCTTGCTGAAGATGATCTTGTCGGCAATGTTGTACTTGATGGCAAACAGGCCGGTGCGGGGCTTGTTTTCGCAGACATAAGGCAGATTCTCTTTGGCGATGCCCATTGCCCAGTTGAAGAGGGCTTTCTTGATGGGGGAGGCGGAAGCTACCTTTGCGACTATTCCGGAGTGCACCTTTTCGTAAATGCGCGGCACGCTGACCAGGAACGTGGGCCTGATTTCCTGAAAGTTTTCCAGCAGTTTTTCCGTGCTTTCGGCGAAGGCGACCTTGTGCCCGCCGAGGAAAATCGGGCTATAGTAGCCGACGGTTCGCTCGAGGGAATGGGCGAGGGGTAGAAAAGAGAGAAAGGTGTGGCCGGGCCTCAAAAACTCGGGATCTACCGCCCGGAGCTGGTTTACATTGGCGACGAAATTGTGGTGGGTAAGCATGACGCCCTTGGGGGGGCCGGTCGTGCCGGAGGTATAGATGATCGTCGCCAGATCGTCGAAGCCGATGGGCGGTAGCCTTTTGTCAAAATCATCCTTTGCCGGGTAGCCCCTGCCTTCGCTATAGGCATCCTGCAGGGCGATGACGCCTTCGGGGAGGCTGGTTCCTTCCTCAAACAGGACAATCTCGTTCAGGGTCGGAAGCACTGGTTTGACCTTGAGGATCTTTTCCGCCTGCTCTCTGGTTCCGACAAAGCAGAGCCGGGCGTCGGAATTTTCGATAATGTACCGCGCCTCTTCCGCCGAATTGGTTGCGTAGATCGGGACGTTTACGGCGCCGACGGAGATAATGGCAAGATCCGCCACCCACCACTCATAACGGTTTGGCGAGAACAGCGCTACCTTGTCCCCGGGCTGGATGCCCCGGTTAATCAGAAACAACCCCAGAGCGCGCACCAATTCGTTAAGCTTCTTCCAGGAGAGTTCTTCCCATTTGCCCTTGTTCTTCCAGAGAATCAGGGTTTCGTCGCCGTATTGTTCAACGCGGTTCTGGAATACAGCGCCCATCGATGTTTCCTTGAACATTGTCATTGGCTTTCCTCCATGAAAATTTAAATGAATGGGCATTAAAACAAGGTCTTTGCTTTAATGATTTTTCCCCGACTGTTTTTTGCGAAACTGGTAAATCGCCATCCCGGTCAGGATCATCGCTATGCACAGGATTTGTCCCATGCTGAACGGGCCATACACAAAACCGAGTTGACTATCCGGTTCGCGGAAAAACTCTATAAAGAAGCGAATGAAGCCGTATCCTGCTATGTAACAGGCAACGATCGCGCCGGTAAAAGAAAATTTCTTGCGGATCGCCCAGAGGATGACGAAAAGGACAATCCCCTCGAAAAACGCCTCATAGAGCTGCGATGGATGGCGCAGCAGATGTCGCGGGTCAAGGGGGAAAAGCATCCCCCAGGGGACATCCGTCGGTCTTCCGTATAATTCGCCATTGATGAAATTGCCGATTCGTCCGAACGTGTAGCCGAGGGGAATCGCCGAGGCGAAAAGATCGGCAAAACGCCAGAATTCGATACCCCTTTTCCAACAGAAGATTATGCCGGCCAGCAGAACGGCGATGGCACCGCCGTGGTAGGACATCCCGCTTATTCCAATAAAACGAATCCCGCCCTCGAATTGAAAGGGGAGGATTATCTCCAGGGGGTGCTGGAGGTAATAATCCAGATTGTAGAAAAGCACATAACCGAGGCGACCGCCGACAATCACCCCGAAGATCGCCCAGGTAAAGAAATCCTGAACCAGCTCGGCGGTATAGGGCAGGCCATCTACTTTGATCCGGCGCATTATCAGCAGATAAACGCTCAAAAAGGCGGCCAGATACATCAGGCTGTACCAGCGCAACTGAAAAGCCCCTATCTGAAAGAGCCAAGGGGTTATATGAGAGGGGAGATCCCTCCAGAGGGCGATCAGATTTTCCACTTAGTAGGCCTCTCCCTTTAGATCTTCCACGTAAAGCTGGGCGGAGTAAGCGGCGTTCGCTCCATCCCCGCAGGCGGTCACCACCTGGCGGAGTTGTTTGGCGATGCAATCGCCGGCGGCGAACAGCCCCTGGGCCGATGTTTTCATGTTGGCGTCAACCTTGACATAACCGCGTTCGTCCAGATCAACCACTGCCCGCAGCATCTCCGTGTTGGGATTCAGACCGACAAAGATGAAGAGCCCGCTTACCGAAAGTCTCACATCCTCGTTCGTCTTCAGGTTATGCACCTTGACCCATTGCAGAAGATCGAGGCCGTCCACCTTATCGACAACGGAATCCCAGAGAAATTCTATCTTGTCGTTGGCCAAAGCGCGCTGCTGCAGGATTGCCGTCGCGCGCAGGCGATTCCGGCGGTGAATAACCGTGACCTTTCGGGCAAACTTGGTAAGATAGATCGCCTCCTGGATCGCCGTATCCCCTCCACCGACAACGGCAACGTCCCTGTTTCTGAACAGAGGGGCGTCGCAGGTAGCGCAGAACGAAACGCCCCTGCCGATGAACCGCTCCTCGCCGGCCACGCCGAGGCGGCGCCAGTTTGCCCCCGCCGCAAAAATCACGGTAAGCGCCTTATAACTCTTGTCTCCCGCAACCACTTCCCATCCTTCCTTGCCGTCCAATGTAGTTTTTTTTATCTCCGCAACATCATCGGCCGCGGTTTCGAGACCGAAACTCAACCCCTGCTTTTTAAAGTCTTCGATTAATTCAAGGCCATTAGCGCCGCCACGGCCGGGATAGTTTTCTATCGCGTCCGTCATCGTGATCTGGCTTGTCGTTGAGGCCCCCTCAAACAGGATTGCGCTGAGCGCCGCCCGCACCGCGTAAATCCCCGCGGTGAACCCGGCCGGCCCGCCCCCAACGATTGCAACATCGTATTGCTTTTCGTTCGCGTTCATTTTCCCTCCTTATATATCATTTGATTGATTCGCTTGAAATTTACGCCTGCTTACTAAACCTTAACCGCATACTTTGTAAAGTCATTTTTTGTGAGCGAGCGCTCGTTTTTTCTTGACAGCCCCGATCTTATCCCCTATAGTCCTCCCCTGTCACGTTTGAAACTTGTGGCCATTCATAAAAACACGGGAGAAACGTCATGGCCGACAATCCATTGCATCTGCTTATGAACCCCAAATCCATCGCGGTCGCCGGCGCCAGCAATAATCCGGAAAAAATGGGAACGTTGCAGGCTCTTTCCATATTGAAAGATGGTTTTCCGGGACAATTTTATCCGGTTCATCCGACTGAGAAAACAGTCTTGGGTCACAAGGCGTACCCATCCGCGTCTGCTCTTCCGGAGGCGCCGGATCTGCTTCTTTTGATCGTTCCCACCGCATTGGTAATCCCCATGCTTGAAGATTTCGCGAAGCTTGGCACGAAGCGGGCGATCATCATCAGCGCGGGGTTCAAGGAAGTCGGCCCGGAAGGCAGGGCTCTGGAGGAACGCCTTCAGGAAATTGCGAAAACTTACGGGCTTCGCTTTCTCGGTCCGAACTGCATGGGGATCGTCAACACGGCGCTTCCCTTAAACCTGACGATCGGCAAGATGGACAGAAGACCGGGGTCGCTCGGCATGGTTTCCCAGAGCGGCACCTACGTCACCCAGACGCTCTGGTATCTTCATGAACGGGGAATCCGCTTCAGCAAGGCAATCAGTTGCGGCAACGAGGCCAACATCGATATGGTTGACGCCCTTGAATACCTCGGCCAGGACGAGCAGACGAAGGCGATTATCATGTATATAGAAGGGATACGCGACGGCCGGCGTTTTATCGAAGCAGCGCAGAGAATTACTCCCCACAAACCAGTGCTTGCCCAGTACGTGGGAGGTTCCGCCTCCGGCGCCCGTGCGGGTCTGAGTCACACCGGTTCGCTGGCCGGGCCGGATTTTCTCTACGAAGGCATTTTTAAGCAGGCCGGGATCATTCGTTGCGATTCCATTGAAGAACTCTACACCCACGGCTGGACGCACGCGACCCAACCGCCGCTGCGCGGTCGCCGGCTTGCGGTTGTTACCAATTCCGGAGGACCGGGCACTGCGATCTCCCACAACGCCGATCAGGGAGGAATGATCGTCCCCCGTTTTTCCGACGGGTTGCAGGCAAAAATCAGGGAGTTGATTCCTCCCCATGGTTCCAGCGCCAATCCGGTTGATCTGACCTACCACCGGGAGATGAAGGTTCTGACCACTGTAATTCCGGAAATGATTATGGAAAGCGGCGAGATTGACGGTCTTGTCCTGCACGGAGCAGTGGGCTCCGGTTTTATAAAAATGGTTTACGACCACATGAAGGAGATGACGGGAGGAATGACGGAAGATGAGGCTTCCCGGCAGATGTCTCACGATATGACCGAGGCTCTGGCGCTCCCCTGGAAACATAACCTGCCGATGACGGTCAGCTCCTTTTTCGGTCGTGGCGATGACAATACGTCCAGATACATGGATGGCGATATCCCTGTTTTTGATTCTCCGGAGAAGGCGGCGCGGGGGATGGCCTCGCTGCTTTGCCGCCTGCGGATACGGGAGAGAAAGCCGATAGTGAAGCCGGTCCTGCCGGAAGTTGCCGCGGAGGGGGTGAGAATAATAAAAACCGCCCTTGCCGCCGGGCAGCGGGCCCTCGACGAGCATCAGTCTAAAAGACTCCTTGCCGCGTACGGCGTTCCCGTCACGCGGGAGCAATTAGCCGATTCTGAGGCAGAGGCCATAAAAGCGGCGGAGGAAATAGGGTTTCCACTTGCCATCAAGGCGTGTTCCCCGGAGATCATGCACAAATCCGGCAAAGGCTTGATTGAACTGAACATTCAGACAAAGGAGGCCCTGCTGAGGGCTTTTTGTGCGGTGCGAACCGCCGCCGGTGGAGATATCCCGATTTTAATCCAGCAAATGGTCGCCGGGAGCCGCGAGTTTGTCGCGGGCATGACGAGATTCCCTGGTTTTGGCCCCTGCGTGCTGTTCGGTCTGGGGGGGATATTTACCGAGGCGCTGCAAGACACCACCTTCCGCGCGGCGCCGTTCGGCATTATCGAGGCGGCGGAGATGCTCGAAGATATCAAGGCCAAAGCGCTGCTCGGCGAAATTCGCGGGATGCCGGCGGCAGACGCTCCCGCGCTTGCGGCCATTCTGCAAACGGTGGGAAATATCGCCGTTCTCCATCCGGAGATCGCCGAGATAGACCTCAATCCGCTTATTTTGGCAGGGGCTGATCCGCTTGTCGCCGACGTGCTTTTTGTCCTGGCAAGCTGATCCTGCGACTGGTTCTGCAATCCGATCAGTGGTGAAAGGAAATAAATATGGAACGAAGAGACTTTCTGAAAGTGGCGGCAGGGGCATCGGCAATTGTATTATGTCCGTTTGCCGAAGGCGTCGGGGCAGCTCCGAATCCCATTAAGACCAGACAATTTGCCTCTGGCGCTCCGACCAGGGTATTTCTGGCAGGTGTGGGCAAGGGCGCTTCCGAGCAAGATATAAAAACAGCGGTCCGAAATGCCGCCGAGGCGTCCACCGACTTTTCATGGCTGTCCAAGGGTGATGCCGTCTTCATCAAACCGGTAAATAATTCAGACAGCCCCTACCCCGCCACCACAAGCCCTGCAGCCATTGCCTCCATGATCGGACTCCTCAGGGAAAAGGGGGCGCGCAGGGTAATTGTGGGCGACATGTCCGGGGTCCGGAACCTGCGATTTTCTCCGAAATCTCTTTCCGGAAGCTCTCGCGCTTTGATGATTGCGTCAGGGTTGGCGAAGGCTGTTCAGACCTCTGGCGGAGAGCTGCACTGCTTCGAAGAAAGCGGGTGGGAGGCCTTTTATGAGGATTTTCCGTCTGCCGGTTCACACTGGAAGCGCGGCCTCATGATGCCCAATATTCTCAAGGAGATTCAGCACATCGTCCTGATGCCCCGCTGCTCCAGGCATGTATTGGCGGGGAGCTCATTGGGGCTGAAAGCCGCCGTGGGTTACTGGCGACATGACACACGCCTGGAATATCACCGGGATGCGGCCACTCTGCAGGAGAAAACAGCCGAAGGCAATACGGTTGCGACCCTGAGGGATAAACAGCGCCTCGTGATTTCGGCGGCAGACAAGGTGCTTGCCACCTATGGTCCGGACAACGGTTATGTCTTTGAACCGGATCATGGTCTGATAATCGCCTCTGACTCGGTGGTGGCCCACGACATGGTTTCGCTGGCCTGGCTTCTGGAAAACCGGCGCATTATGCCCGCTTCGGAAAGGGATGGTTTTATGGATACGAACAGGCTGATTCCCCAACTCGCCAATCGCATTGTGACCGGCTGGCTGGGCGGATGGGAAGCGGCTCTGGCGTCGGAAACAATGAACAAAGACAGCATCAACGCCATCTGGGATGACCGGGTACTTGCCCGCAGCTACGAGCTCTTTGGGGGCGTCCCGGCCATTCTGCTGGAGTCGGCTAACAGCGCATTTCCGGAAGCCCTGAAGAATCGCCTGAGCAGGATGACGGCAGTTCCGGCCTGGGCGTAATCGCCTGGATGCTATGGGCCTGTCCACAAATAACCTGAACATCTTGCATCTCATCTTTGGGCCATCTTTGGCTGCGACTCAATCACAAAATCCTCAACGTAGCGCTGCTACGTCTGCGGTTTTGTTCAATCGCCGCAACCAAATCTAACCCAAATCTGAGCGCAATCTTGCCCAGGTTATTTGTGGACAGGCCCTATGCAAGGTGCAGTCCATTAAAAAAGCCATTTAAAGCATTAGAAGAACGATTCCGGCGCAAAAGTGCGGGGAAGGCATCTATTGAAGCGAAAACAGGGGGATGTCCTGCGCGGTGTCAGCGGTTTTGTCAACTGCCAGGAGGGGAGTTTTTCGCTTTACCGCCGTGGAAATCATCCCTTTCGATCAGCCACGACAGGGAGAATCCGAAAACCAGGCCCCAGAAAGGCGCACCGATGTTGAATATCGCAACATTGGCAACGGTAACGATGAAGGTCAGAAGCGCACCGAAGGTAAATCGGTCTTGAAACGCGGTCGAAAACGCCGTCTGCAGTACGCGCAGCATCGCAAGCCCGGCCAGCGTTGTGATGAAAGCCGGAGGGGTTGCCAGCATCAGGTGGGTAAAGAGGGGCGATAACAACCCGAATATCAGCGCGAGCAAGCCAACCAGCAAGCCCGCCGTGTAATGCCGTTCTTTTTTCCCCGATCCTGAAATGATCGCATTGACGGGTCCCGTCAGACAGGTTGACACTGTGCCGACCAGAGCGGCCACCATTGACCCCACGCCGCAGGCAACCGTGATCGCATTGATCGGCGGCTGGTGCCCGGCAGTTTTGAGCACGGCGATCCCCTGACCGTTATGGACGACCAGCACCGTAATTGCCAGCGGCGCCACCAGTTCCACCATCGCCTTCCACGAAAATACCGGCGTATATAGATTAGGCCTTGCCAGATTAAGAAACTCTCCGTCCGCAGGTTGGAAAACCCCCAGGAAGGCAATTGCCGCAACGCCTGCGAGCAGTGCGCCGATAAGGGGGGGCACGAGGCGGCCGAGACGCGGCAGGGCGCTCAGCGCGAGAAATGCCGCCGTCATTGGCGCGGCAATCCAGAAATTGTCACGGATCGTAAAGATCAGATCCAAATCGAAGCGCAGGAAAACCCCCGCGACCATGCCCATGACAATCGGCATCGGGATGGCTTCCATAGTGCGGCGCACCCACCCACTCAGGCCGAGTACGAGCATCAGCAGTCCTGTGGCGATAAAAGCGCCAATTACCTCAGGGAAAGTCAGATGGGCCAGCGCCGGTCCGACCAGAACCGTACCCGGAATAGTCCAGAAAAATACAAGCGGCTGGCGGTACAGCCAGCAGAAGCCGATGCTGATGAGCCCATTGATGAAGAAGGAACCGAATATCCACGAGGCGAGATCTGATTCGCTCAGGCCCCCGTGTGTTCCCACCGAGAGGATGATTGCCACCGGCGCCGAGGCCGCAAATATGAAAGCGACGAACGCGTTTATTGCGTATTCGGCGCCGAAATTCGATATTACTGAGCTCGGTTTGAGCAGGGGCCAGCGGGGCTTCTCAAGTTGCATGGTTTCTTCTTAACGTAAGCCTCCTTAAGGAAGGGGCAATCGAACTTCATCAGGCGCATCTCCGGATGCGGCGCACTATCTGATGCGGGTTTGCAAGGCATTGCTTTTGACGGGCGGGACTATATGCAACAACGGATTCTTCTGTCAAGGCAATATTGGCCGCAAAAGATGCTCTGAGTCGTCGTTGCTGAGGGAAGGCTGCAAGCAGTTGCGAACGTCTTTGGGGAATCAATTAAGGAAAAAGCTATTTCCGGTCTTTTTTCTGCGGGCGCCTGAATAAGGCGGTTTTTTGTTTGCTATTTTCAGATAAGATGCTATCGGATGGAAGAATTTTACCTTGATTCGCGCAATGTGTTTTGCGATTGGATTATTATCGAAAAAAGAGGGTTTTAAAATTACAGGGATGATTATCAGATATGGAACAGATGCCGCTTTTTCTTGATGAATTTGTTTTGCTGAATGACGCCGCGAACGCTCTCAACGAACTGCGCCTCGATGAGGCACAGGTTTTATTGACCGACTACCGCAATCTCTATCCCGCCAACAGAGAAGATGTGGAAGAGAAGTTGCGGATCGTCCGGTTTTTGCAGGAGCAGTTGGGCTTGCTGCCGTCCGCCGGCCCGGAACTGCCCAGTTTGCTGTTTCAAATCTGGCGCTCCTTCGAGTCTTTCTGCGGTGCGCTGGCGCACAATGCCCGGGCGCCGGAAAAGCTCCGTCGCCGTTTTTTCCGGCGGATCAACGCCGCCGTTGAAAATTCCTCATTAACGGATGATTCCCTGCTGGCTGCGGATATCCCCGTTGGCTACGGTTATATTCAGACCGGCGAATATGAGCGGGCGATCCGCTCTCTGCAAATCGGCCTGCTCTCAATAAGGGAAAGTGCCCCCCTTTTTGGCTATCTTGGCGATGCCTGGTGGGGCCGTGGCAACCGGGAGACAGCGCGGCAGCTCTATTTTGAGGCCTGCCTTATAGCCCCTTGCGCCATTGACTGGCAACATCTGCGCGACGAGGAGCTGAAAGAACTGTTGGAACTCCTCCCCGACGAATATAACTGGAAGCCGGCTCTGGCCGGCGAATGGCTCCCCGTCTGCGCGTACATCCGGGGAATCTTCAAGCCCAAAATGATCAGAATACTTGATGAATTAAGCGTTTTCACCGAAAGGTACCGGGAGCTGCAGAAGGCCTTTCGCCGCAGTCCCGAACCCGTTATTGCCGCCCGCATCTTCACGAAAGGCATCGTCCTTTGCGACAACGAGCCTTTTTTACGGAATATCCGCGGCATTGATTTCGCTGATATCCGGCGGGAGATGAAATCTGCCGCTCCCGTCCTTTTCGCGGAATATATGAAGGAACTGGAACGGCGAAGGCGTATTTGACGTTTATATTGCGTAACTACTTAATATCACGCCAAGTATCGTCAGGAAATGTTCTTGCGGGGGCTGTAATAAAATTTTGCTGTACTAAAATTTTTCTTGACAAGATAAAAAACATGTGGTCAGTAAGCGCCGTAAATGAGGTTTGGGGTTCATAAATATTTAGGCGAGATGTAAGTTAAATGGGCAGAGCGAATGTTTTTTCCGAAAGCTGGTATTGGTTTTATTACTTTATCGGATCGGTCTGCCCGGCGCTCAGGGGGAAGTAAGGAACCAACTTAACTTAACCAAGCCATGGACAGACGGAAAGACGCTGCCCATGGCTTTTTTGTTTTCAGGCTGTGGGAAGAGCGCCGAGCTCGCCACGGCCTTTTTTATTACAGGAGGCAAAAGATGATTATCCTGATGAAAAAAAACTCAACAAAAGAAGATATCAACGAGGTAACGGCATGGATTGAATCGGCTGGCTACAGACCCCACATTTCCGAGGGGGTGGAACGGACAATCATCGGCGCCGTCGGGAACGATCAGGGCAGGGTTCTGCTGAAATCTGTCGCTTTCTTGCGCGGAGTGGAAAAGGTTGTACCGATCCTCAAACCCTATAAGCTCGCGGGGAGGGAATTCCAGGAAAAAGATACGATTGTCCGAGTCGGCAATGTGGAAATCGGGGGGCCGCAGTTTACCGTAATAGCCGGTCCCTGCTCAATCGAAAGCGCGGAACAGATGATGGAAAGCGGGTACATCGCCAAAAAGGCGGGCGCCCACGTTCTGCGGGGTGGCGCCTTCAAACCGCGCACCTCGCCCTATAGCTTTCAGGGGATGGGGGAAGAAGGGCTGAAAATACTGAAAAATGTGGGCGAGAAAATGGGCATGCCGGTCGTGACAGAGGTCATGGATACGAAGGATATCGATCTGATTGAGGATTACAGCGACATGTTTCAGATCGGCGCCCGCAATGTTCAGAATTTTGCCCTGCTGAAAAGGGTTGGCATGTCCCGTAAGCCGGTGCTGCTGAAGCGGGGCATGATGACGACAATCGAGGAGCTGCTGATGTCCGCCGAATACATCCTCTCCGGGGGAAACAACCAGGTGATACTATGCGAGCGGGGGATCCGCACTTTCGAGACCGCTACCCGCAACACCCTCGATATAAGCGCCGTTCCCGTCATCAAAGAGTTGACTCACCTGCCGGTGATTATTGACCCCAGCCATGCCGCCGGCCATGCGAAGTACATCATTCCGCTCACCCGTGCGGCGGTTGCCGTAGGGGCGCATGGCGCGATCATCGAGATTCATCCGGAACCGGAAAAGGCCCTTTCCGACGGGCCGCAGTCATTGCGCCCCGAGGTTTTCTACCGGCTGATGGACGAGGTAAGGATTATGCAGGACGCCATGCAGAACAAAATAGGGAAGCTGTCATGAGAAAGCTTGAATTAACGCTTAAAAAGAGCCGTGACGACTCCTATCAGATTAATATCGGCGAGGGGATTCTGGACTGGGCAGGGATGACGCTGGGCAAAAGCGGAACCGCCAGCCACTGTGTGGTCGTAACGGACAGCACGATTGACGCCCTGCATGGAGAGCGGGTGCAAAAGGCCCTGGAAAAAGCGGGGCTCCGGATAGAGCGGATCGTACTGCCGCCGGGCGAAGAAACAAAGACGATGGCTTCCGTGCTTGAGGTTGCCGAGCGCCTGATCTCCCTCGGTGCGGACCGGCAAACGCTGCTCGTTGCTCTCGGGGGAGGCGTGATCGGCGATCTGACCGGTTTTGTCGCTTCGCTCTATATGAGGGGCATTCCCTTTGTCCAGATGCCAACTACCCTGCTTGCCCAAGTGGACAGCAGCATCGGCGGAAAAACTGGGGTTGACGCCGTCTCCGGGAAAAATATCCTGGGAACCTTCTATCAACCCCAAGGGGTCTTTATTGATACAGAGTTTTTAAAAACTCTTCCCGACGCGATTTTCCGGAGCGGTTTTGCCGAGGTGATCAAATACGGCGCCATAGAAAATCCCTCCCTTCTCAAAGATATCGAAAAAGCCGCCGGTAAAAACGGCCTTCGGGACTCTTCGTTCCTGACAAGCATAGTGATTGAAGCCTGCCGGATCAAGAAGAGCATTGTGGAGCTCGATGAGCGGGAAGGGGGGCTGCGGCGGATTCTAAATTTTGGGCACACCATTGGCCACGCAGTGGAGGCGACATCCGGCTACAAGCTATCCCACGGCGAAGCGGTGGCGATCGGCATGGCGGCTGCGGCGCGCCTTTCCGAAAAACTCCACGGTCTGCCGGCAGGCGACGGGGAAAGAATCAAATCCGTGCTCCGCGCAGTCGGGTTTCAATACATGATTCCAGCGGGTATTGATATTGATGCCATTCTTGCACGGTTGTCCATGGACAAAAAAGCGGAGCTTAATGTCCATGAAGGGGGGGGAAAAATAATCAATTTTGTCATGATCCGCAGATTGGGCAAACCATTCATCCAGGGAGGCATCCGGGAAGAAATCCTGAGAGAAACGCTGGAGGAACTTAGCTTATGAGCGAAAATGCCCTCCAAGAGTTAAGGGAAAGAATTACCGGGGTTGATCGCGAAATCATCAGGCTTCTCAATGAGCGCGCCTCCTTGTCGCTTCAGATCGGCAGAATCAAAAAAGAGGCCGGCCGGGAAATCTACGACCCGTCCCAGGAGGAGAATATTTACCGCAATATCGTGGGAAATACTGCAGGAGTTTTGCCCGACTGCTCCCTGAAAAATATTTTTCGGGAGATTATCTCCTCTTCGCGGGCCCTGCAGGCGCCGGTTAGCGTCGCCTATCTGGGGCCGGAGGCCTCTTTCAGCCATCAGGCAGCATTGGCTCATTTCGGCAACAGCATCACGGCCGCGCCCAGGGCCGCAATTGCCGATGTTTTCAACAGTGTCGAAAAGAAGGAAAATGATTGGGGGATTGTTCCCATAGAAAATTCCACGGAAGGCTCGGTGAAGGCAACGCTGGATCGTCTGATCGCGACCCCGCTTGTCATACGGGCGGAGGTTTTTTTACGGATACGGCTTTGTCTGCTGTCCAATTGCAACGAGAGGGGGGATATTCAAAAGGTTTATTCGCATCCCCAGGCCCTGGCGCAATCCCAGCAGTGGCTCCGCAGATACCTGCCGGTCGCTTCCCTCATTGAGGTGGAAAGCACGGCGGGGGCGGCCCGCAGGGCGCTTGCCGATCCGTCCGGGGCTGCCGTCGGCAGCAGTCTGGCCGCTGATTTCTACAACCTCAAAATTATGGCAGAGGGCATTGAAGACAGCCCTCTCAACACGACCCGTTTTTTTGTCATCGGGACAAAACCGGCCCGGCAGGAAGCGGGGGACACGGAAAAAAGCAAGACCTCAATCCTTTTTGGAACGGCTCATGCGGCCGGGGCCCTGCAGCATGCCCTTGCTCCCTTTGCCGGGGCGGGAATAAGTCTGACCAGAATCGAATCCTGGCCCATGAAGGAGCGACTTTGGGAATATCTCTTCTTTGCCGATTTCACCGGCCATGTCGAAGAGGAAAAGACGCGGCGGTGCCTGGAGGAACTCAGGGGACGGACTGCATTTCTCAAGATACTTGGTTCCTATCCGCGAGGCGCTGAAGGGGAGCAGTCGTAATGATCGCCATTAAACCACTCGCAAATCTCAAGGCGGTTGTAGGCTTGCCGGGTTCGAAGAGTCTGACGCAGCGGGCGATGGCGATCGCCGCTCTGGCCCAGGGAGAGTCGCGGCTGAAGAATATCCTGATCGCCGACGATACGCTCATTCTTGCCGAGGCGCTCCGGAAGCTTGGTGTGGAAATAAGGCAGAGCGGCGCGGATGTGGTAATACAAGGGGCGGGCGGGGCGATCTCCGGAACCGGCAGGGCGATGTCGCTTGGCAATAACGGCACAGCGCTGCGTCTGCTTGCGGGGATTGTCTCCCTGGGAAAGGGACAATTTTTGCTGACCGGCGACAACCGCCTCTGTGAGCGGCCCTTGAAACCGCTGCTGGATGCCCTTGCCGTTCTTGGTGTAGAGAGCCATACTGAAGGAGAAAAAGGTTATCCGCCGGTAACGATCGTCGGAGGAGGGCTGCGGGGCGGCAAGGTTGTGCTGTGCGATATCGGAAGCAGCCAGTACGTGTCCTCGCTGCTGATTGCCGCCCCATACGCTGCCGGGGCGATAACGATTGTCCTGGAGGGGCGGATTCCCTCTTTGCCCTACATTGCACTGACGATCGAGACAATGGATGCGTTCGGCGTCAGGGTTGCCTCCGCCGGCGATAACCGTTACATCGTCCAAAGCGGACAATTCTATCGGGGACGGGAATTTACGATCGAGGGCGACGCCTCGAGCGCCTCCTACTTTTTTCTCGCAGCCGCTCTGCTGAAGGGCCGCATTCGGGTGGAAAACATCAATCCGCAAACGCGCCAGGGCGATATCGGCTTTCTTGACCTTTTGGAGAATCTCGGCTGCGCGGTCAGCCGCGAAAATCAAGTTATTGAAGTGCTTGGGAAAAAAATGCCGAACGGGGAGATGGTATTTGATATGGCCAAAATGCCGGATATTGTCCCCTCGCTTGCGGTGCTCTGTGCGGCGCGCCAAGGCCGGAGCGTCATCCGCAATGTTGCCCATCTGCGGCTGAAGGAAAGCGATCGGATTGCCGCCCTGGCCGCGGAACTCCGCAAAACCGGAATCGCCGCCCTGGAAATGCCCGACGGCCTGATTATCGAAGGGGGAGTTCCCCACGGCGCGCGGATAAAAACGTACAACGACCACCGCATTGCGATGAGCTTTGCGATCCTGGGCCTGAGCGCGCCGGGGATGGAGATAGAAGATGAGGCCTGCGTCGGGAAATCCTTTCCCGGGTTCTGGAAAGCTCTGGAGGGTCTGTATTAATGAACATAATCCTCATCGGGTACCGTTGCACCGGAAAAACTTCTATCGGCCGGCTTTTGTCAGAGATGAGCGGGCGCCCTTTTTTTGACACGGATGAGCTGGTCTGTAGCCGGGCCGGAAAAAATATCGCCATGATCGTCGCCGACGCAGGCTGGGCAGCGTTTCGAGAGAAAGAACGCTCCGTTATCGAGGAGGTGTCCGGGTCGGAAGGGGTGGTTATCGCAACCGGAGGAGGCGCCGTGCTTGATCCGGCGAATGTGCAATGCCTCAAAAAAAACGGCAGGATAATCTGGCTGGTCGCCTCTGCCGATACTGTCAGCAGGCGGATGGAGGGCGATGTGGCCAGCGGCGAAAATCGCCCGCCTTTGTCGGGGGAGTCACTCGCCGAGGAAGTGAGAAAAACTTTGGTGCAGCGGGAGCCCCTCTATCGCCAAAGTGCTGATCTGGTCGTTGACACAGATGCGCTTGCCGGGAAGGAGGTTGCAGCCATCATTGGTCGCGCCTTTCCTGAAATATTCGGCCTTTTTCCTCCGGGGGGGGCCAGGGGTAAATAAGGAGAAAAACGATTTCAGGTTAAATACTCCTGGCAGCACGCCGTCATAAAGAAGGATAAAAGTAGTTTTTATGAAGAAAGGGTTTGGTGATCATGGCCGGCAACACATTTGGCACACTGTTCAGGGTAACAACATGGGGAGAATCGCACGGTCCGGCGATCGGGGCGGTGATCGACGGCTGCCCTCCCCGGATTCCGCTGACCGCTGCCGATATCCAGCAGGATTTGGAGCGACGCAAGCCCGGCGGGCTGCCCTCGGCAAGCCCTAGACGCGAGGAAGACATTGTGCAGATTCTGTCGGGGGTTTTTGAAGGAAAGACAACGGGAACGCCGATTTCTCTTTTAATCAACAATCGGGATGTTGATGAAGGCGCCTATGAAGGGTTGCGGAATCTTTTTCGGCCGGGTCACGGCGATTTCAGCTACCAGGCCAAGTACGGGATTCGCGATCACCGGGGTGGCGGGCGCGCTTCCGCCCGGGAGACGGCCGGCCGGGTTGCGGCGGGCGCCGTCGCGCGAAAAATAATCTCTGCGGCAGGAATAAAGGTGTTTGCCTTTACCCGGGAGTTGGGCGGAATATCCGCCGAAGGGCCCGTCCCTGTAGCGCGCCCCGCCGGGCCGCTTTACTGTCCCGATCCGGAAGCGGAAAAAAAGATGATCGCCCGCCTCGCGGAGGCGAGAAAGGCGGGGGATACCGTGGGCGGGATTGTTGAGGTTATCGTCCGCGGATGTCCCGCCGGACTTGGGGAGCCTGTCTTTTCAAAGCTAGATGCCGATCTGGCCGGCGCCTTGATGGGGATAGGCTCGGTCAAGGGTGTGGAGATCGGGGCCGGATTTGCGGCGGCAAGAATGACCGGTTCCACCTGCAATGACCAGATGGGGAAGGAGGGCTTCCGGACGAACAATGCCGGCGGCATCCTGGCGGGTATTGCCAATGGCAACGAAATAGTCATCCGCGCTGCCTGCAAACCGATTCCCTCGATCGCGCTGACGCAGGATACCGTCGACATTCACGGCAACCCTGTTACTGTCGAAATCGGAGGCAGGCACGATGCGGCGGTTATCCCCCGGATCGTTCCGGTTTGCGAGGCGATGGTCTGCATGGCGCTTGCCGATCATCTGCTTCGGCAGCGGGCGATCCAAGGGGGCGGGGTGACTGATGAGTGACTTTTCGATCGGGATTATCGGGGGAACCGGGGGGATCGGTCAGTGGTTCGCCGATTTTCTTGTCAGGGAAGGATACGCCGTTCACGTCGCGGGGAGAAAAACGGGTTTGCCGGCGGCTGAACTCGCCGCCCTCTGCCGCATCATTGTCGTGGCCGTTCCCATTGCCGCCACAATTGCTGTTATCGGGAAAGTCGGGCCGCATCTTTCCGCTGACTCGCTCCTGATGGATCTTACCTCTCTGAAGGAAGAACCGGTAAGGGCAATGCTCGCCGCAACCAGCGCCGAAGTAATAGGTTGCCATCCCCTCTTTGGGCCAGACGTTTCCTCGCTGCATGACAACAATATCATCCTCTGTCCCGGCCGGGGGGAGAGCTGGCTATCTTTCTTGAGTGGGCTTTTTGAGGCGCGCGGCGCCCGGGTGACCATAACAAGCCCCGCGGAGCACGACCGAATGATGTCCCTTATCCAGGGGCTGACCCATTTCAATACGATCCTGATGGAGCTTGCCCTGCGGGATTCAGACAGAAAACAATCAGAACTGGAGCCATTTTCGACCCCGATATTCCGGGCAAAACAAGCGCTTGGCGCCAGGGTATTTGGGGCCAATGCCGACTTGTACGCGGCAATTCTTACAAAAAATCCCCATATCATGCAGGTTATCGAATGTTACGAGAAAAACCTTTCCCTGGTAAAAGGACTTATCGCCGAGCGAAACACGGTGGCGCTGGCGGAACTGCTGCGAAAATAAGCATCAGCCCATGTTGATGGTATGGAGTTTCAGAAGAAAATTTTTGAAGGTCTCTTTTGTTGTCTCTTTTATCGAAACCAGACGAACAAACACCGCCTTGTTGTAAAATGAATAACCGTTTTCCATGGCCTCCGGATTCTCATCGTCGTCGATGAAACGCTCGATAAACGCCATTGCGAATTTTCTTGCCTCGGCCTGATTTTGTGCGGTTATTAAAAAATGATGATATTTTATTCCTTCGTCTTCCGATTCGCTGATTTTTATCCAGTAGTCCTGCATTAGCCCTCTCCTTCATTACTCGCTGTAAGAAACGGGCGCATTCTACACAGTTTATAAAAAAATGCAAATAAAACTAAAATTCACCGAGCCCATTGCAAAACCATTTGTCATTCCCGAAAGCGAAGCTTAATGTTCATAATGTCTCTATCGGGAATATGGTTTTTCAAGCAGTTAGAACCAGATTATGAACATTAAACTTCGTTTTC
>JALNYO010000032.1 GCA_023229765.1 Syntrophales bacterium
TGATATTATTATCGAAATTGCCGAGACCGGTACGGCTCTGATCCCGGTAGAGCTGATTATGAAACTGGTTGATCGATTCGAGCCCCGCCACGCCAGGAAAGACTATCTTCCCGCCGCCGCTGAATCCCACGTGAACATGGGTAGTTACGCACCCGATACCGATCTTCAGGTCGCAGTTCATGAATTCCCGGTTGAACCAGACCTCCACCCCGGTGGGCGTTCTTCCCGCCCGGACGGTGTTCTGAAAGGGATCGTGGTTGTAAACCGCATAGTTCTCGACGATGTAGTCCCCCAACTTCTTCCGGGCGTTCGTCATATCGTAGGCGCCGTGACTTCCCAGCGCCCAGATGAAACGGATCTGCTCCTTCTGCAAGCCGGCCTTGTGCAGGGCTTCGAGAACAAAGGGAGCCACTTCCCTGACCGGGGTGGGGCGGGTCATATCGTCAAACACAATGACGGCCTGTTTTTTCCCGCGGGCCAGCTCTTCGAGAGTTTCGCCCTCCAGCGGTTGAGATATCTTTGTCTTTATTTGAGCCGGCGTGAGCCCCGGCTTGTCAAAGCCGGGGGAGGTCAAATTGTCAACATCCCAGCGCTCGGGAAAGGCGAGCGCCCTTTCTTCATTTTCGTACCAGAGACGCGAGGGGACCAGAACGGTCTTATGAGCATCAAGCCCAGCTTCCATAACGATATCCTCATCAACTTATTGAATTATCAAAAGGAGCCAATTGCAAAACTCCCCATTCTTGTCATTCCCGCAACGATTCTGAGCGGGAATCTGGTTCTAACTGCTTGAAAAACCATATTCCCGATAGAGACATTCGGGAATGACAAATGGTTTTGCAATTGGCTCAAAAGGATTGCAAACGACGTTGAGCGGGACGGCTACACCATCAGATATTTTTTCATTATCTCCTTGTTGGCCTCCAGCTCACCGACGGAGCCCTCAAAGCGTATCCAGCCGTTGTCAATGACATAGACGCGGTCAACCATCTTCAAGGCCGAGCGCACATTCTGTTCGGAAAGCAGGATACTCATACCGGTAGCCTTTAATTTCAATATCTTTTCTTCCAGCGACTTTACGATAAGCGGCGCCAAACCCTCAGTCGGCTCATCGAGCAGCAGCAGTTCCGGCCTCCCCATGAGGGCCCTGCCGATGGTCAGCATCTGCTGTTCTCCACCGCTTAAATGGCCGGCCCTCCTCGTCTTTATCTCCGCGAGGGCGGGAAAGAGTTGATAAACCATCTCCTTTGTCCGTTCACAGTCCTTTCCATAAACAATATCAAGGTTATCCTCAACGCTCAGATCTGCAAAAACCCTTCTATCGTCCGGAACATAGCCAATGCCTTTTCGGAAAAGCATATAAGGGGCCTGGCACGCAATATCCTCGCCCTTGAAGCGAATTGTCCCGGTTTTGGGGGGGACAAGCGCCATGATGCTCTTCATGGTCGTGGATTTTCCGGCCCCGTTTCTGCCGAGCAGACCGACAACCTCTCCGCTTCCCACCTTCAGGGATATATTGAACAGGACATGACTCAAGCCGTAATAGGTATTTATATCAACTACATTCAGCATACGTCACTCCCGCCGAGATAGGCATCCTGAACCGCCTGATTGCATCTGACTTCCTCGCAACTGCCCTGAACGAGCGTCGCGCCCCTCGCCATGACCATGATGCGATTGGCGATCGCAAAGACCAGCGCCATATCATGCTCGCAGAAAAGGATCGTTAAACCGAGATTATCGGAGAGCCCTTTGATTAAATCAATGCAGCGGCCGGTTTCTTCGGGGGCCATGCCTGCCGTCGGTTCATCGAGAATCAGAAACTCCGGATTAACCCCCAGGGCAACCGCGATCTCCAGCACCTTGCGATCGCCGTGAGAAAGGAGGCCGCAGACATTGTCCATCTTTTCGGCAAGCCCGACGTTCTCCAGGATCTTCAAGGTTTCCGCTATTAAAACCCGTGAGGAAGGGGTAACGAGATTCCAGTTCATCTTCTCCCTGGCCATCAGGGAAATCTGCACATTTTCAAAGACGGTAAGCCTTTCAAATACATTCACAATCTGGAAGGAACGGGAAAGCCCCTTTTTGCAGATTGCGTGCGGGGGCAGTCCGGCAATGTTCTCTCCCTTGAAAATCACCTTGCCGCCATCGGGTTTTAAAACACCGGAGATGAGATTAAAGAGGGTCGTCTTGCCTGCGCCATTAGGGCCGATCACGGCGACGATTTCCCCCTTTTTCACTTCAAGATTTACCTTGCTTACCGCCATGAATCCATCAAAGGATTTCGACAGCGCCACTATTTTTAACAAAATTCACCCCTCTTTTGCAACAGCTTTGCCTTTTGCCGGTTTGAGCTTCTCCTGGAGATACCCCAGCACCCCATCGGGAAGAAAAAATATCACAAAGATCATGACAACCCCATAAACAAGCGCCCAGTACACGGTGTAACCGCTGACGAAGGTTCTCAGAGCAATAACGATCGCGGCGCCCAGCATGGGACCAAAGAAGTTAAACCACCCCCCGATGAGACACATGATCAGCACCTCCAGGGACAGCGTCCAGAAAAGCATGTCCGGGAAGACCGTTTTATCCACAACCACAAACAGAGACCCCGCAACGCCCCCGAAAAATCCGGCAATCATCAGGGCGACAAGGATATGCCTTTTCACATTTATCCCGACCATCCCGCTGCGCACGGGGTTGTCCCGGATGCCCTGCAGAACGCTCCCGAAGGGCGATTTGATGATCTTGTAGATGATAAAGAGGCTGATTAACGTTACGCTTAGCGTGAAATAGTAAGCGCCCTTCTGGGAGGAGATAATATCCGGAATAGAGATCCCGTGGATGCCGTCGTCCCCGCCGGTAAAGGCGTACCAGCGATAGACAATGGCCCAGACAAGAGAGCCGAGGGAAATCTGCAGCATCCCGAAATAAAGTTTCGAAAGTCTTACGGTAATAATCCCCATGAGGAAACTGAGGACAGCGGCGGCAACCCCTCCGGCAATAAAACTGACGACAAAAGGCGCCCCTGTCTTGGTCAGAAACAGCGCTGTTGCGTAAGCGCCCAGCCCATAAAAGACGCAATGATGAAATTGGAAAACGCCGCCGTATCCCAAAACAACGTTCAGACTGGTGGCTAAAAGCCCATAAACAAATATGAGCGAGATCAAATAGATATAAAATCTGGGAAGAAAAGCGGGCAGAATAAAAAGGATAGCCACGGCGGCGATCCCCAATCCCCAAGCCCTTCCCGAAAGGCCTTTATCCATATCTCAGGTACCTATATTTATGAATCTTTTTAGACTGAAGGCTGAAGGGACCCTGCTTCAGTCCCTCTGTCTATTCCGCTTGAGCAGTTACCACGTCGATTTTAAAAGCCCGGTGGGCTTTATCATCAGAACTATGACAACGGCAAGATACGGAAAGATGATCCCGAATTGGGGCCAGATCAGAATCCCCAGCGACTGGGAAAGTCCGAAAATCAGTGCCCCGATCAGCGCGCCCCAGATGTTTCCCAGCCCCCCCATAATGACAATCAAAAATGCCTCCATGATGAGGGTGTGATCCATCCCGAGGGTAACGCTCACCGTCGGGGCGACAAGCACCCCGCCCAACCCTGCAAGGAAGCAGCCGACAACAAAGACAACGGCAAAGACCAGACTCACGTTTATTCCCACCGCGCTCACCATCTCCCGGTCCACCGCCGCTGCCCGCGATATCTTGCCTATCTTTGTCTTGTTTACAAAAAGCCAGAGCAAAACAGCCACGACAGGGCCGACAGCCAGCAAAAACAGGTTGTAAAGGGGAAGCGGAAACCCGGCAATAATCGTCACAAAACCCTGAAAAATTTGGGGCACCGGCACCGATTTGTACTCGGCCCCCCAGACAAGTTTGGTCAGATCGCCGAAAATCAGGCTCAGCGCAAAGGTAAGCAAGAGTAACATCAGGTGTTCGCGTTTATAGAGGTGCTGAAAAAGCGCCCTCTCGGCAATAAAACTCAATACGGCTACGCCGAGAGGGGCCAAAAGTAAAGCCATCCAGAACCCCTGGGAGCCTCCCCCGAAAAGACGGGAGACGCTGTAGGCCAAAAAAGCGCCGATCATATAAAGGGAGCCGTGGGCCACATTCGGGATCCTCAGCACCCCCAGAATCAGGGACATCCCCGAAGCGACGATGAAAAGTATCGTAGTCCTGCTTAAACCAACCAGAATCTGGCTGAGAACCTTCTCCGAAAACAACACCCAGGCAGCGTCCACTGGCATATCCCCTTAATGATTTAATCTATTTTCTCGAGGCTTTTACTTCATCACAGGTCGGCATATAATCATTTGCCGGAACCACCTGGATATTGCCCGCTGTCAGAAAATCGTATTTGGGATCAAGCTTGGTCACGCCGAAATACATGGGCAGCTCCAACTGATGATCACAGGCTCTGATGGCAATCTTCCCCACGGGGCTGGCAATCGACATGCCTTCCACGCTGTCGATGAACTTTTCCTTATCTATCTTGCCTGCCTTTTTAAACCCTTCCGCGATGAAATTGGCCGTCAGATAGCCATACAGGGCGCCGACCTTGGGATATCTTTTGTACGCCTTCTGGAACTCATCCACGAAAGCCTTGTTTTCCGCGGTATTCGGATAATAAAAGAGGTAATTAGCCGTTCCGAAGACGCCCTCGGGGGCGTTCTTTCCCTGCGCCGCAAGGGTTGAAGTCTCAATGGCCGTGTGCTGATAAAACGGCATACTCTTGCTGAACCCGGTTGCCTTTGCCGCCTTCTGGAAATTTACCATTCCGGAACCGCCCGTCGCAACAATGACAAAATCCGGCTTCGCGGCGATAATCTGCGTGATGTAAGGTGTGAAATCCGCCTCGCCCACCTTCCACCAGGTCTCGCCAACCAGCTTGACCTTAGGGTTCAACTTTTGCAGGTGCTTCCAGACGCCGTTGGCGATGGAATGACCGTACTCATAGTCATCGCCGGCAATCCAGTATTTTGTATAGGGTTTTTTGGCAAGAGCCTCCGCCGCCGCTCTGCCCGCCATTTCACTATGTTCGCTCATCATGAAGACGTAACGATGGCCCTTCTCCATATTGATTTTATCGCTTTTGGAAAAAGTGACGAAAAAGGGAACCTTCTCAGCTTTTGCAAAATCGGAAATGGCAAGAGCTGTGGCGCTGTTGATCGTCCCCATCAGCACATCCACCTCTTCCTTCATCACCAGCTCCTTCGCCATGTTCAACCCGATATCGGGCTTGAACTTGTCATCCCTGGTCAGGTATTCGATCTTTCTTCCCAGCACCCCGCCTTTGGCGTTGATCTTGTCCGCGGCCAGTTTAAACCCGTCGAGGACATCCAGCGTAAAAGCCGTTGCCGGACCTGTATAGGTGTCAACAATGCCCACCTTCAACGTCTGAGCCGCGTGTGATGTAACGGGCAGAAAAAGCCCTCCCACTAAAAACAATCCAAAAACAAGCAGTAAACTTTTCTTCATGTCTATCCCCCCCATTTAATTTCTGTAAGCTAAATTCCTTGTGAAAAAACGCGACTGTCAGACCCGCCGCGACTTTGGGTAATATCTTTCCACCCTGGAAAAGTCAAGGGAATTTGAAAATTCTCCGCACGCACTATTATTGCAATCCTCGTTACCCATCGGCGCCTCTCTGTAAATATCACATAATGCGGGAGCGCCTTCTCCTGTTTACGCCGGGGAGCAAAGCCCCCTGTCCAGAATATGGCTCGGCTTAACCCTTCCGCGCCGATCAAAAGAAACCCCTTCCAATTCCAGAAGCGCCCTCTTCAGCTTTACACCGCCTCCGAAACCGCCCAGGGTTCTGTTCATCTTTATCACCCGGTGACAGGGGAAAATAAGTGGAAATAGGTTCCCCGCCAGCGCGTTGCCAACGGCCCGGGCCCCGCCAGGCACGCCAATGGCGGTCGCCAACCCCCCGTAGGTCATGACGCGGCCTCGGGGGATCTCCGCCGCCATAGTCAGGACGCGCCTCGTAAAACCCTGCACGCACCCGGCATCAATATCGGCAGGGTCAAAAACTACCTGCTTACCCTGAAAAAAGTAGCTAATATTCCTGCATATTTGACCGCATGCATCCGGCACGAAAACCGCACCGGGAAACTCGGCCTCGACAATTTCCGCCGCTTTCAGACCCTGCTGCGGCAACATAATCCGACAGGCCGCAACGCGATCCCCAGTCTGCTTTCCGATAACGACCGCTTCGCCGAATTCCGTGTGAACAAGACTATAGAAAAACGAACTCATTTCCATCTCTGCAATCCCTCCATACAGACACCCCCAAATTGCCCTCCATATCCGCAGGACGCCATTTTAGCTTTCCTGATCCCTGCCGGAGATTTGGCGCCCTGTCCAAATTCAGATTGAGCTTAACCAATGACCCACCTCAAGAATTCTTTTTTGCGTCATTACAGGCTTGCAAACCGCCTTGCCATTTCCTCTTCGTCATAACCTTACAGGTCACGTGTCAAGGTGAGGGGCAAACTATTTTCACCCTACCCCTCTCCCATCCGCGGGAGAAGGAACTGAATTATTTTTCATTCACAATTTGCCTTTTGTGCCGGTCACTTATTATCGACTTGCATTCCCGCCAGAATCCTCCGCCCCTTGTCCGTCAGGCGGTATTTTTGCAGACGGCTTTAAGGCTTATCGGGAATCGTATATTCAACTGTTTTGTTTTGTAAATGCTCACGGATAATCTTGTTTAATTGGCCGGATATTTCTTTATGTCCGAGACTTGCAGACAGTTCGGCCTTGCTCAATGGCGCTTGGCTAAGGCGGCACATAACCCTGATATTCAGAGACTCTGGCTGTGACTCTGGCTGTCTGAGCGTTTGTTCCCCGCTCTGTTGTTTTGGCCTTGTCTCGACTTGGGCCTCCGGGGCCTCGTCTTGGGCCTTGTTCGTGACTTTTTCCGCCTTGCGGAAATGGACGGACAAACCGCCGAACTCTTCACGAAATTCCGGTTCGGGCAGCCCGGCTTTTTTGCATTCGTCCACAATCTTGACTGTGCCGCGTCCCCAGGCTTCAATCATGCCCGCTTTGAAAAAGACGTCGGCCAAACAGCTCATTTAGAAAACTTCAAGCCGCCAATATTTTGTAGTGGAAGGACCGTAATTTTTTCATGAACCGGATACTGTGTATTGCCGGGGTAAACAATCCATAAATGCTCCAGATTCAATGTTTCCAGAGCCGAATGTATTGATTTTGTCGCGACGGGAGCTTCGCTATACTTAAATTCCACGCCATAGCGCCTCCCATCATGGAGGAAAAACAGATCAAGCTCCGCACCGCTGTATGTTGACCAGAAATAAATCTGCCGCGTTTCGATGATGTTGAGCGTTTGTTCCAGGGCAAAACCTTCCCACGACGCCCCGACGCGCGGGTGGCCGCTCAACGCCTGAAAATCAGTAAAGCTTAGTAATTGATGGAGAATACCCGAATCGCGAAAGTAGATTTTGGGCGCCTTCACCTGGCGTTTGCTCAGATTCTCGTGCCAGGGCATCAACTGGCGAATCATGAAGGTTCCCGAAAGAATGTCGAGATAGCCACGCATGGTCTTGTCGGAAAATCCCATGGCCCGCCCCAGTTCTGAAGCATTCCAGATCTGTCCATGGTAGTGAGCCAGCATGGTCCAGAAACGCCTCATGGCGGCGGCCGGAATGGAAATGCCAAGCTGGGGAATATCGCGCTCCAGAAAAGTCCGGATGAATCCCTCCCGCCAGGACGCGCTGTCCGTGTCGGAAGACGCAAGAAAAGAACGGGGGAATCCGCCCCGCAGCCAGAGTTTCCGCTCGTCTTTTGGTTTGATCTCCGCAAGCGTAAATCCAGTCAATTCAACAAATTCAACACGTCCGGCAAGCGTTTCCGAAGCTTTCTTCATCAGTTCCGGCGATGCGCTGCCTAAAATGAAAAAACGGGCCTGATTTTTCGGCCGGTCAACGAGCACCCTTAAAACATTGAAGAGTTCCGGCATGCTCTGTATTTCATCGAGAATGACCGTGCCTTTCAGGCTGCTCAGGGCAAGCTCGGGATTTTGCAGCCGCGTCTGGTCAGGCCGGGATTCGAGATCGAAATAGGCCGCAATCCGGTTTTGACCAAACAGTCGCGCCAGCGTGGTTTTGCCGCATTGCCGCGGCCCCAGCAGGGCTGTCACCGGCGAGCGCCGCAAGGCATTGGACAGTTGTTCAACAGAGGATGGCCGTTTAATCATGTCAAACCTTATACATTGAATTTTCGGGTTGTCAATCCGAAATTTCAATGATCTGTATTGAATCAAAAGTGACCGCGCTTTTCAGAAGTACCGCAAATACGGCGGGTCTGAAGACCTGCTCTACATTGTAGAGCTTTCAGTTGAAGCTCTCCTGCAATAACTGATTTTTTTCTTCTTTGAATAATTTGCTGACCGCAAGGCATATTACAACTTATCAGAAACATTACAACAAAAAAGAAGTCAAGCTACGTTTTCCCGCGTGCCCGCAAGCGCGGCGAGGATCTTGCGGGCGACATCCTCGCCGATGCCTTTGACACGAATCAAGTCCTCCATCGACGCCTGCCGGATTTTTCCGAGATCGCCAAAATAGACGAGCAGAGCTTTTTTGCGTGCGGGGCCAATGCCGGGAATTTGATCAAGAAGCGATTGCAAATCACCTTTTTGTCTAATCTTTCTGTGATAGGTAATGGCAAAGCGGTGCGCCTCGTCGCGAATCCGCTGCAGAAGGAAAAATGCGGAAGGCCAACGGGAGAGGTAAACAGGATCCTTTCGCCCCGGCAGAAAGACACGATCCTCGCTTTTACCCGGCGTGTCCTTGACGGGGGCGGGCGTGAAAGAACGACCTCGCCCCTGATCATTTTTTCCGCCCGCTGCCCCGCTTCCCGCGGACAAATCTTCATCTTCGGCGGGCGGCGCTGCTGTTTTTTCATACCGGAAGGAACGGGAATACCCCTCCTCGCGTTCCTTGGCCAGGCCGATCAGCTCCACCCCTTCAATTTGCAGATCCTTCATCGCCGCAACGGCAACGCCGAGCTGCCCCTTTCCGCCATCTACGACAATCAGATCGGGCAACCGCTCCTTTTTTTGATAACGGCGGCTGAGCACCTCGTACATCATCGCGAAGTCATCGGCGCCGGAAACCGTGCGAATCCGAAAGCGCCGGTAGTTCCCCTTGTCAGGAACGCCGTCGGTGAAGGCAACGAGCGAACCCACGGCATATTGCCCGCTTATGTTCGAGATATCGAAACATTCAATATGCCGGGGAATGCTGCCGAGCGATAATTTCTCCTGCAATATCCGGAGTGCCTCCTCGGGACTATCGTCGGCAAGACGCGATGTCTTTAAGGCGCTTTCGGCATTCCTTTGTGCAATCCTGAGCAGGGCGAGCACCTCACCTCGCTGGGGGAAAACAACCGCCACCGCTTTTCCCTTTTTTTCAGAAAGCCACTCGGCAAGCAACACACCGTCTTCGAGCGCCACAGGCGCAACTATCTCATCAGGAATATCGACGACGCCGTCATAGTACTGCATCAGCAATGAGGAAAACATCTCGCCGGTCTCGGCGCGAAGGCGTATCAGTGGGAATGTCATCCGGCCGGTCATCCTTCCCTCCCGGACGAAGAGCAGGACGACCTGCGTCAAATCATCCTCCCGGCAGAGACCAAATACATCCCTGTTGCGACCCGCCATAGAAACTATCCGCTGTTTTTCGAGGGTTTCCTTGAGCGCCGCGATCCGATCCCGCAGAACCGCCGCTTCCTCAAAACGAAGTCCCTCCGCCAGGTTGTTCATCCGGACACGCAGATCGCCCAACAGGGATTTCGCCCGACCTTCGAGAAAGGCAATGCCGTCTTTCACCAGGCAAAGGTATTCCTCACGGTCGATAAGACCCAAGCAGGGAGCGCTGCATCGGCCGATCTCGTATTCGAGACAGGGGCGGCGGCGCATCTTCAGCTCCCGATCCCGGCAGCTCCGCAGAGGCAGAATCGACTGCAAAAAACGGATCGTCTCCCGTGCTGCGCCGCCGGAGGGATAGGGTCCGAAATAACGGGCGCCGTCTTTTTTGGAACGGCGCACTAATTGAAAGCGGGGAAACTCTTCAGACGGATCGATCCGTATATTGTAATACGACTTGTCGTCACGAAAATTGACGTTATAGCGAGGGCGGTGCTCCTTGATTAAATTATTCTCAAGGATAAGAGCCTCTTTTTCCGTTTGGGTAAGGATGAATTCGATATCCCTGATCCGGGATACCAGAAACGGGATCATCGCCCGCGAGTCGGTCTGCAAGAAATAGGCCCGGATCCGCATCCGCAGGTCGCGGGCCTTCCCGACATATATCACCCCCCCCCTCTCATCCTTCATGAGATAGACGCCCGGAGAGCGGGGGGCATTTTTTACCTTTAACTCCAGATCGACGATTGTCAGCATTTCGCTCCGGAAACACGTCCCAACTTCGAGAGTTGAATTTCTACCTTATGTTGTCACCCCGGCGAAAGCCGGGGGCCAGAAGGTCTTAAAAAGACTGGATACTGGCTTTCGCCGGGGTGACGATTTGCCGAATTTCAGGAATAATCCAAGTCTCACATCATCGGTCAGCGATTGCCGGCTCTCAGGCGCCCTTTTTTGCGCCCAGTTTTTTCTGAAGCAGGTCGCCAAGTGAGCCTAAGCGACCGGAGTCCTTGACCATATACTTTCGGAAATCATCCGGTTCTTCCTTCTTGTCATCGCCGCTGCTCTCAACAGCCTCGTCGGCGGGAACAAGGGATATCCGCTTGGCCTCCCGATCGATCTTCTCCACCTTCACCTCAAGGCGCTGCCCCTCTTTCAATACCTCGGAAGGGTGGCTGATCCGCTTTCCGCGCCCTATCCGGGAGATATGAATCAGACCATCCACGCCGGGGGCCAGGGTTACGAATGCCCCGAACTTGGTAAGGCGCGCCACTACTCCGGTCGTGGTCATCCCAATCGGGAATTCAACCTCCGCCCGCTCCCACGGATCGGGCAGTATCGACTTGAGGCTGAGGGAAATCTTGTCGTTATCCCAATCCATCTTCAATATCGCCGCCTCGATCTGCTGGCCGACGGAGAGCTTTTCCGCTATGTCATCGACATGCCCCCAGGCAATCTCGGAGATGGGGAGCAGCGCCTGCACGCCGCCGATATCGACAAAGGCCCCGTATTTCTGGAGCGAAACCACCGTCCCACTTACCAGAGCCCCCTCGCGGAGCGACTCCTTCAGGAGGTCCTTGTTTTTTGCCCGCTCCTCTTCGAGCAGCGCCCGACGGGAAACAATGATATTCCGGCCGTTTTCTGCATATTCGATGATCCGGAAACTAAGACGCTGACCGACAAGATCGGCAGGCGTGTCAACGCGGAAAAGCCCCGTCTGGGAGAAGGGGCAAAAAGCCCGAACGTCCCCGGCAATGCGGACATCAAAACCGCCCTTGACCTCTTTTTCGACCAGGCCCTCCACGGGCATGCCGCTTTTCGCCGCATCCTCGAGAAAGGCCCGCCCCGCATCGCCCTTCCCTATCTTTGTTGAGAAGAGTTTCTCATTATTTTTGGAATAGAGGAAGTAGGCCCGAACGGTCTCGCCTTCCTTGATCGCGACATTCCCGTCGGCGTCAAGAAATTCCTTGATATCCAGATATCCTTCGTTTTTACCGCCGATGTCGATAAAAACCCATTCCGGGGTTATCTTTACAACAACCGCCTCGACACGCTCCCCCGGCTCGAAACGCCCCTGGATTGCGCCGCTTTCATTGAAAAGTTCGGCAAAACTCTTCTCTCCGCCCTCGTTTTCCCAATTAGTCTGTTCAGTCTCCGCCATTATCCTCTCCTCGCCCTCCAAAAGTTGCGGCATATTGCCCCGTTCGCAACCCCGTTGTCAATGGTAAATTTCAACCATGGTAAATTTCAAACATGTCAAGTTTTGCCGGACCGGCTCTGATCTTCCCCTTGTGTTCTCATGGGGCCAAGAATGTTGTAAACTACCCCGGGACGCCGGGGTAAAATGGGAGGAGAGAATCTGTGCTTCACCTGATGCCAGAGAGCATGATTTGTAGAGTAGATACTACTACTGTTTGGTGGTGCGCTTTCTTCAGAACCGAGTATTACGGCTTGCAATGTGCGAGTGTGGTTCATGAAAAAATTACGTGTGTCGGACTTGGAATCCAAGTACATGAGAGGAGTGCCGGGAGGCCATTTCTGACCTCCCGGCAAAACAGTGAAGGGCTTTCGTTTTTGGTCGTTTGACCATCAGTCAAGCATGCCCCTCTATATGCTTAACTGAAACCATGTGCTGCCTCTACGCCAGTCAGCAGAGAACCTGCATTCTATAATACTATCTCAGATCCGTCCCATCAGCAGCATGATGAGCACAATCAGAAGAACCAATCCGATTCCACCGCTGGGATAGTATCCCCAGTTTTTACTGTGGGGCCAGGTGGGTATTACGCCGACTAAGGCGAGTATAAGAATAACGATCAGTATCGTCCTCATGTATTTCCGTCTTTCCTGCTTTTTGCCTTTCTTGGTTCTTTGCTAACAAAGGCTGCTCGTAGCGAGCAATAAAGGCAATAGTCATAACATCAACAACTTTCTTTTGTGTCATTACATCGCGTATATTGCTGATAATTGTTGCTAATTCGACACTATCTTGATATTCCACCTCGGCTTTCTTCCTGATATATCCATACCTCTTCTGTAGAAGCCCCAAGAGTTTCTCGCCTCTTCCTTCGATCTCGCCAAAATCGTTATCAGTGAGTTTGCCCCACGTCTCTTTAACCCTCCCCCTGATCTCCAGCCATTTCCCTTTCAGAATATCTTTATTCATGTTCACCCTCCTTTCTGGTAAACATGCGCGCATGCCGACACCAGCCAACACAACGCTGGTACCCGATCAAGTCTTAAAAATGATTTTGTGCGTTAATAGTTTACATCCCCATTCCACTAACAGTGATCGGACAAAAGGGAGATTGAGCTTTGGCCAGGCGGAGATCAGGTGGAATCGACGGTGGATTTATCGGGAGATAAATGGAAGGGCCTCCAAGAGAGTTTTGGGTTCCCTTAGAGGCTTTACATGAGCATTTCGTGGTAACCACATCTTCTCATTTTACTCACCGGAAGGATAGAGGTTAGGTTGAGGGTATACATTGGGATAACATAACTGCGATTGAAAGCTACTCCTGAAAGGAGAAGCTGTCAAGGGAAAAATTGCAACCGAAAATTGGCCACATTATCTGGCCTACATCGATGATCTTCGTTCGAAATCCAGTAATTTCGTCTAGATTGACAATTTATTGACTACAGGAAGTTTAGGCTTAGCCTCGAACCTTCCCATAAAATGCCACCTTTCGACCGGTACTTAATAATATACATGGATAACGAAAATCTCAACTTGTATTTGAACTTAGCGAGCACGGTCCATGAAAATTCGTACCTCCTTCATCCCCTTTGAGTAGTAAGAATACGATCGATGAACTCGTCGTCGACCTCAAATTTCAAACGGTTCATATCCCGTATTTCTTCATCTTTTTGTAGAGATGGGTGCGGTGGATGCCCAGCGAAGCAGCAGCCATCGTCTTGTTGCCTCCGGCGGATTTCAAGGCCCGGCTAATGGCATCCTTGCCAGCGGCATCAATAGCCGTATCGAGGGAAGTGCCGCCGGACCCTCCGGAAAACCTCCCGCCCCCGCGCATGGACAAAGGAAGATCATACGGCATGATGGTATCCTGCTCCAACTGGCAGCTCACACGGCTAAGCACGTTGATCAGCTCACGGACATTGCCCGGCCAGTCGTAGTCGAGCAATATCGCTTCCGCCTCCGGGCTGATCTTCGTTTCCAGGAAGGGAAGCTCTTCGGCCATGCGATTCAGAATGTCTTTGGATATCGCAACGATGTCTTCCTTACGTTCCCGCAGCGGCGGAATGTTCAGCCGGATGACGTTCAAGCGATAAAATAGATCCTTCCGAAATCTCCCCGCGCTCACCATCTCCTCAAGTGGCTGGTTGCTTGCGGCGATGAGCCGAAAATCGAGTTTTATCGGCTTTGCCCCACCGATGCGCTCCAGTTCCTTTTCTTCCAGTACCCGCAGGATTTTCGGCTGCATTTCGAGAGGCAGATCGCCGATCTCGTCGAGAAAAACCGTTCCTTTACGGGCCAGCTCAAGCTTGCCATGCTTACCCGCAGAACTGGCGCCGGTAAAGGCCCCTTTTTCGTATCCGAAGAGCTCCGATTCAAAAAGCTCCTTGGGGATTGCAGCGCAATTTATTCGGATAAAGGGATGCAGCCTTCGGGAACTCGCATTGTGAATTGCCTGCGCGAACATCTCCTTTCCCGTGCCGGACTCGCCGGTGAGAAGAACAGGGAAACTCGTCTCGGCGGCTCGCAGCGCCTCTTTTTTCAGACCGGTGATCAGCGGGTTAGCGCCCAGAATGCTGTCAAAGGTATAGCGCTCCGCCCGGAGACTGAGCAGTTCCTCCTCGTACAACTTCAGTTTTGATTGCAGCAGATCCAGTTCCCGGGCAAGCTTGCCGACATCGCTTACATGTTTGAACATCACCTGCCCGAATGTTGCCACAACCTTTCCATCCTGCTTGATCGGAATGCGCTGCACCACCATGGTCTGCCCGTTGATCGAATGCGGTTCGTTTATCTCCGCAATTCCCGTTTTTGCAACTATGTGCATTCGGGTATTCTCGATAACCTCGGTTATATGTCTGCCGATCTGGGCAGCCGGATCAACCCCCAGAAACTGTCCATAGGGTTTGTTGAAATAAATGATATAGCCATCGGCATCGGTGACCACGATGCCGTTGTAAATATTGTCCATTATCAGTTCCAGAAACCTGACTTGCTCCAAGGGGGATCGCTCGTCCTGTTTTGACGCAATCGGTTCTTTGCGATCATTAAGCTTTGCTTTATGAACATTAAACTCCGTTTTGTGAACATTAAGCTGCGCTTTCATTACTGAGGCCTTTCTTTTTCCAAGGTTAAAGAGGATGTATTGTTGTAATGCTGCGGGAGAATGTAGCTAACAAACTACAAACTGGACTGTACACCATGTAGCCAAACGGGGACAAGCAAAAAATTATCTTTCCGCAGACCTTACATCCAGCCCCGATCATTATAGCCACATTCACATTCTATAGGTTAAATACCATAGGGCAAACACTTCCTTGACATAAAAGACCCCGTTCCCTATACTCCGCATCAACAAGTGGATTGCTTTATCAAAATGGACTTACTTTCTCTCAACCAAATCCTCGTCTCGGACGGGCAAGCGATTGTCCATCCGTCCCTTGCTTTTTCAAATGCCATGGGCCATTTATCTGCGGACCATATTATGCTTGAACAGGCTTATCTGGCGCCTTCTTTCCAGACTGCCCTTTCTCCATTCGAGCAATCACTGGCCGGGGATTTTGGGACAAGGCGGAAGAATGGCTTTATCGCCGCACGCATCTGCCTCAAGATCCTGGCGTATAAAATGGGTTTGGTGAGCCCGGATCAGGAAGCAAACACTCTCGAGACGGTCAATAGGACGGATCGCCGTCCCCTGTTGCCGGGCGCGGAGGGCCGTTATTATGCGTCTGTCTCCCATGACAGGCGCTTTACATTAGCCGTTGCCGACAAGTGCCCCATCGGCGTGGACATAGAGACCGTTTCGTCCAAATTGGTTAAAGGGGGGCATATCTTTATGAACAGCGAGGAATTGGCTATTGCCGGATCGGGCCGGAGGAATATGGCGCAAGCGGCTGCCATGGTCTGGACAGCCAAGGAGGCGGTGGCCAAGGTGCTGAATTTGCACCTTTTCGATGCCTGGCGGCTGGTGCGCCTCGTGCAGTTAGGTCTGAGTGAAAGTGTCTTCGTCTATGGCAATGGCGAACTTACTGTGTCACACCTTTTTGAACGGGAGAGGATTGTCAGCGTTATCCGTGTGGCAACAGCTTAAGAAGCGATTTTGTCAAAAACTCCGCAGACGTTCGCAAATAAAGAGGAATGAGGCATTTTCTTCTTACGCCGAAACCTGCCCCGGCGTCTGGGAAATATGAAGTGCTGCACAGCATACAGCCTTTAACGAAACTGTCAGGATACTAATTAACAAATTCCATCTCTATCAACATCAACTCGATGGTGTACTTGGAGGGGCTGAATGCCTTCAGGCTTATTCGGGTGGGCATTCCCCGGTCAAAGGGTGGCCAAGCCAGGGCTTCTTTTACCACCCGCCTATCCCCGCCGTAGAGTCGCATCCGGACGGCGCCATCGGGCATCAAAGCCGTCTCCAAAACGGCATCTGCCTCACCCATCCAGCGGCAGGCAGTCAAGCCTTGCCCGTCCACACCCTGCTCGACAGGTCCACCCGCAGGTTTGAGCAGGACAAACGAGACATCCGCCATCAGCCTCTTGGCAAAGGCCAGATCGCTCAAGGGAGGGAAGGCGCTGATGATCTTGATATCCCCATTTTCATATTCGGCCTCGAACAAAACCATGCCTTCGGCGCTCATCAAAACGGCATGCAGGGCGTTATTCTGTGGATCGACCTTAGCCGCGCCGATGAACACGCCTTTGCCGATAAGAGCGCTCTTTATGTCGATCTGGTGGACAACCCGGAAGGCTTTTGGTGGAAATATGCCGGGACAGGCCACTCCGCTTTCGGGGATGAGCGGCTTATAGGGCGGGATGGCGGCACATGCCGTCAACGCAAGGACAAGGAAGGCAACGTTAAAAAGGCGACAGGCAAAGGAATTCATGGCTTTTCAAACAGGATGTCGGGAAGATCGACATTTAACTTTTCATTTTTAAAGATTATCTTTGAGCGGTTGCCCTGGCCTTCCATAATTTCAACTTGCTCCACCATGCCCGTCGTCTTGGACAATTTCAAAACAATCCGGGAGACAAAGTTTTTCATATCTTCTTTAGGAGTCAGGATGACGGAAGGCGGCGGCCCCGGATTATAGACAGCGGTAAAAGCGGGATTTTCCTGAAAGCGCCCCAAAAACCAGTTATTGATTTCATTCATGACAATGCCGCGGGTGTCGCTTTGCGCCTTGTCCATCACCCATTTTTTATCCGACCGGATATAGACCATGGCGCCGCGTTTATTCATCAGCGTAAGCGTCCTTACTGGCGAAAGGTATTCCCAGCGGATAGAAACAGGAGTTTTAAAATAAAGCCGCCCTTCGGAAACAATTGGTTTCGCAAGTATTTTCAGGTGTTTTTCCTGAATAAAATCGGCGCTTATGCTTTTGATGTTTTTTGCGGATTTGCTCAGGGCTTCAAAATCATCGGCCGCCCACGCCAGGCCGACAAAAAAGCTGCCCACGACGGCAAGCAACAAAACGCCTGTCTTTATATGGTTCATAATGGCGCCCCCCTTACAGCATCCCGCCGTTGACGGATACGACCTGACCCGTGACATAGGAGGCGGCATCGGAGCAGAGGAAGGCAATGACCTTGGCGACCTCTTCGGGCCTGCCCATCCTCCCCATGGGGATAAGCTGTTTGATGTGCTCCCGGGGAACGGCTTTGGTCATTTCCGTTTCTATGAGGCCCGGCGCTACAACATTCACCCGCACGCCGGCACGAGCTGCTTCACTGGCCAATGCCCGGCTGGCGCCGATAAGCCCGGCCTTGGCCGCGGAATAGTTAGTTTGCCCACGGTTTCCCACGAGGGCGGAGATAGAGGATATGGAGACGATCGCGCCGCGCTTTTTGGCCAACATTGGTTTCAGCAAAGGCTTGGTCACGTTATAGAAACCGCTTAAGGTCGTGTCTATGACCTGATGCCAGTCCCCCGGCGACATAAGGCCGAAGAGGCCGTCCGCCGCGATGCCGGCATTGTTGATCAGCGTCTCTATGAACCCGACACGATCAGAAAGCGTCTTCAGGGATGATAAAACGCCGTCAAGGTCAGTCACATCAAAAGGACACAATTCGCCCGTGCCGCCCGCCTTCCTGACCAGGGACAGGGTTTCCTGCGCCGCTGATTCATTGGTAAGGTAATTGATGCAGACGTAATAGCCGGCTTTGGCCAATTCCACGCAAACAGACCTGCCGATGCCGCGTCCTCCGCCCGTAATTAGGGCCGTCTTTTGTTCATTCATCCGCTATAACCCTCCTTCGGCCGCTCTTGATTGCTTCCCATAATTCCTCGGCCGGCTCCCACCCCTGAACCATGGCTTCACAGAGAATTCCCGCGCCATGTTTTACTTCCCCCTTGAATATCCCATAATTGCCGATAACGGAAACTCTCCTGACATCTGTCGCAAGCTCCCAGTGGAGGGGAATGATTTCCCCATGGAAACGGGTGTTTTTGATCCCTACAAGAAAACAGATTTGCGGTTCCCTAAAGCTATTTTTTCTCCGGTGGTAAAGCGCTGCAGCGGACTGGGCGATTATTTCTACGGCAAGGATCATCTCCGCCCCCCTTCCTGAGCAAAGGGGCCAGGTTTCCTTAACGACCGAAACGGTCCGGATATGGTTTTCATCAATCTCAAGAACGCCATCGACAAGCCGCATCGGTGTCCGATGGGGCAGAAGGGCTTCGATGGCCGGCAGGTCTCCGTTCATATTAACCCGACCCTTCCCCTTCCGGTTTTAAGGACTTGCGCAGGGGCTTGCCAATGGGGTTGCGGGGGATCTGTTTCACGAAATGGACATTCCGGGGAACCTTAAAATCAGGCATGTTTTCCCGGCAGAAGGCAAGGATCTCTTCCCTGCCGGCCGTCTGCTCATCTTTCAGGACTATGTAAGCCGTTACGGCCTGCCCCCGGATACGGTCCGGCGCGCCGACAACGGCAGCCTCCTTCACCGCCGGGTGGTTGACGAGCACATCCTCGATGCTGCTGGGATAGACGTTAAAGCCGTTCGTGATGATCAGATCGTCCTTTCTGTCCACCAGATAAAAGAATCCGGCCGCGTCCATCCGGGCCAGATCGCCCGTGAAAAGCCAGCCTTCGCGTAGCGCCTGCCGGGTCAGCGTCTCGTTTCCATAGTAGCCCTTCATGATCTGGGGGCCTTTGATGATCATCTCCCCCACCTCACCGATGGGCAGTTCCTGCGTTCCCGTTTCGAGATCGACGATGCGGACCTCCGTGTCGGGCAGAGGGACGCCGATGCTCCCGGGGGGCGCACCCTGCGGATGGGGGGCAAAAAGGGCGGCGGCTGACGCCTCGGAAAGGCCGTAAGCCTCGTAAATTTTCCGGCCCGTTAAAGCTTCGTATTGATTATGGACCTTCGCAGGCAGCGGAGCCCCGCCGCTGACGGGCATGAGCAGCGGTGCAAACAGCTCTCTCGTTGCCCGGGGCGACATCAGGAGCGCCGTCCAGAGACTCGGCACTGCCGGCAGATACAGGGGGCGATATTTCTCGATCAGGTTCAACAGCGGAACGAGGTCGAGCCAGTTAAAGAGCGGCACCAGGATCATGCGGTACCCTTTTTTCACAGCGAGGTTCAGACAGGCGTTCATCCCGAAGACATGAAAGAAAGGGATGATGCACAAAACGGCGTCGTTGCCCGCTTCGGCAATGTTGACCCAGGAGGCGGTCTGCATGATGTTGGCGACTATGGTTTTATGGGTCAGCATAGCCGCCTTGGGCTTTCCTGTCGCGCCGCTGGTGAACTGGAGAACAGCAAGATCGTCGGGCCGGCAAGCCCAAACAGGCTCCCCGGTCGGCTGGGCGGCCACAAGATCGTTGAAGATCAGGGGGCGCGGCACGCCTTCGAATTTCATCTTCTGCTCCAGGCCGAAGACGGAATGGATAATGACCGTCCGTACCAACGTGTTTTTTATTATCCTGTAGATGTTCTGGATAAAGATATCGAGGGAGATCATCACGGTTGTTTCCGATGTCCGGAGCGAATCGGCCAGCTCCTCCCCCTGGATTCCCACATTGATGTTCACGACAACGGCGCCCAGCTTGAGTACGGCATAATAGGCGATTACGTAGGTTGGCGTGTTGGGTAGAAACAAGGCGCAGCGGTCGCCCTTCTTGACGTCCAGTGCCGCGAGAGCGTGGGCCATGCCGTTAACCTTGGCGTTCAATGCGCCGTATGTAATATCCGTGTCATTGAAGGTTGTGGCGATGTACTGAGGGTGAGCGGTGCTTGTATCTTGCAGGAACTGAGGGATCGTAAACGGCGGGTATTCGATATGGGCCGGGACACGCGGATCGTAGCTTTTCAGCCAAGGCTTTCTGTCCATATTACCTTATCCTTTTCTGCATGATGTATTCGGCCAGGGTCGTTAAATTCTGGAACACCTTTTCGCCAAGTTCCTTGTTGTCGATTAGGACGCCGTAATCGTTATCCAGAACGGCGACAAGAAAAAGCAGGTCGATGGAAGCCAACTCTAATCCTCCCTGAAAGAACGCCTCGTCGTCTCTGATTTCTTCGGGCCTTATATCCGTCAGCTCAAGCTCCGAGACGATCTTCTTTTTCAATGCATCCAAAAGTTCGCGCATTTTTATCCTCTATCCATCATGTTTATTTTTTCCGTTACCAGCGCCCTTCCCTGGCAGATTTTGTCATCCCCACAGGCGATTTCGAAGGCAAGTTCCGCCTCCGGGACCGGCGGCATTTCTTCTATGGAAATAGACAGCAGTTCATCAGGAAAAGTCAGCATCTTGATCCGTACCCTGGAAAAACCGACGATTTTAAGCGGGCGCCCCATGGCCTGCGAATGCCTCAGCAGAGGTTCCACGGCCAAGGCAGTTACGGCAACACATGGCAGGATACCGATAGTGGGAAAGTGGCCCTGAAACCATATAGCGTCGGAGGGGAATATGGCCTTGGCCGTTATTCGGCCGGCATTTTCCGCAAGGTCAAAAATGGGCAGTTGGACCTGTAAGACCTTTTCATGCATCGGGTGGTCGGTTTCTTTTGACATACTCTACCACGTCGCGCACTGTCCTGATTTTTTGAAGTTCATTGTCAACGATGTTTAATTTGATTTCCGTCTCCATCGTGGCAAACCAGTCCAGGGCATCGACACTGTCCAATTTCAAATCGGCAAACAAATTCGCATCCATGTGTATCTTTTCTGCCGGAATTTCAAAATCATTTATCAGGTACTTCGTGACGGTTTGGAAAATGTCTTCATCTTTTATCGTAAAGGCCAAAATCAATCCACCCCCTGTAAAACCATTTATTTTTTAGGACTATGCTGAAGCCATTGTTGCAGTAACACGGTAAATTCTTTTTTGTCAAGTTTGATCAAATCTTGTTTTTTCTTGATGCCAGATAAGCTGCAATATTGGAGCTATGGGAATGGATGATGAGCAGCAGGCACAGGATCGTGCCTGTCAGAGCAAGGACTCCCCAATGATAATACTGCATGATTCCCATGCCCATGACGGCGATCATGAAAAGGGAACCAATGAAGGTGATGCGCGCGACGGCATAAACCAGAACCCAAGCAAGGCAGGACGCGGCGGCAAAGATGGGGGCGACGGCGGCGGTAAACCCGAGATAGGTCGCCACTCCTTTGCCGCCTTTGAAATTGTAGAATACAGGATAGCGGTTGCCGACTAGTAAGAATAAAACCACCCAGACGGTCAGGGCGTCTTTCAGGAGCAACTCCGCAAGAAGGGCTACGAGGGCCGCTCGGCCTACATCCAGAAGAAGGATAATAACACCCCAGACATAGCCCGATTGCCTGACGACGTTTGCCGTTCCGGCGTTCCCGCTGAAGCTTTTTCGCGGATCTTCCTTGCCGAAAATCTTAAAGAGCATAATGGGAAAATTGACGGATCCTGCCAAATAAGCAAGAGGCAGCAGCCAAATCATGATTTTCATTTTTTCCATTAACAATTTGTCCTCCCTGTCTTTAATTTTTCTGATACGGCTCAATCCCCAGAAGGTCGTCAAGCGCAGAAAAAGAAAAACCCCGGTTCTTCAAGACTGCGATAACGCCCTCGAGGAGTTCAGTCATCTCCCCGGGAGATCGTGCCGTGTCATGGAGGAGGATAATGGATCCGTCTCTGGTTTTACGGGCTATGGTGTCGAGGATCTGTTTATTTGTCCGCCCTGTATCGAAGGTGCGCACATCCCAGCCAATGCAGATCAGGCCGTTGTGACGAAGAGCCCTTGCCATGTGAGGGTTGGTTAAACCAACGGGGGGTCGGAAAAAGGCGGGGGATTTCCCTGTAACTCCCTGAATGGTTTCTTGGGTTTCTGTCATTTCCCTTGTTAAACCATTCAATCTCAAAAAATTCGTCCACCAGAAATGATGATAGGTGTGGTTGGCAATGATGTGCCCCTCATTCCCTATTCGCCGGATGATCTGCGGGTATTTTGCCGCTTTTTCACCGACACAGAAGAAAGCGGCATGCAGGCCGTGTTTGGCGAGAACATCTAAAACGGCCGGCGTTGTCGCCGGATCGGGACCGTCGTCAAAGGTGAGAGAAACCAGCCAGCCGCCTGTTTTACCCCGACAGACGGCGCGGCAAAAGAAGTTCAAGCGCAAAACGGATACCCCCAGACTAAAAATAACGAGATAGGCCAAAAGCAGGGACAACAGGACGGCGGTTCCAAAAGTACCGGGAAATGTCAAAAAGCATATCCCCGCTGATAAAAGAAAGATAATCGACGACCCATAAAATCGGCTCAATGGACTGTATTTCTCCTTGACGATCTGAATTTTGGAAAAGATCTTTTTCCTCTATCATTATCCGATATTTGTTCTATACCACCGGGAAGCCTGCTATCGCAAGTATCCATTGACAAGCTAAAAAAGCGCCCCTATACTCCCTGCCATTGGAAACAAGGCCTTATCAAATGATCGGGACCTTAATTATGTTGGTATCCGGAATTCAAAACCGCATATTTCAAAACAGCAGCCGCAATGGCGGCTAAGCAACGACTGGGATAGGCCAACGCCCTTTATGCAAATTATCGCCGATTCAATACATGAAAGCTCTTGGGACAGTGCGCCTTCCACATCAGGAGACGCTACAGAAGCGACGATATCTCTGCCTCCTGACGCCGCCGCTGTTTTATCGCGCAGCGTCTTCATCATCCCCGTTTATAACCATGCTGCGGCTGTCGGCGCTGTGATTGGCAAGGCCCTTGCCTTCAAACGTCCCATTTTTGTCATCGATGACGGCTCCACAGACGCTTCACCCAAAGCGCTCGAAGGCTTAAGCGGCATAACCGTGATCTGCCACCCTGTGAACCAGGGTAAGGGCGCCGCCCTCATGACGGGATTTGCGGCCGCGGCGCCTCTCGCCGACTGGGCAATCACCATCGACGCCGACGGCCAGCACGATCCCGCAGACGCCTTTGCGCTCATCAAAGCCATCCCTGCCGGCACCAGACCTTTCATCGTGGGCAGACGCACCCAGATGCTGGAAAAAGGCGCGCCCTGGACAAGCCGATGGGGCCGCGGGTTTTCCAATTTCTGGGTCTGGGCCTGCGGTGGCGTGATTCTGTCCGATACGCAAAGCGGCTTTCGCCTTTATCCTCTTCCTGAGGTCTTGAGGCTGACCCCCCGTGGCCGGCAATTTCAGTTTGAGGTGGAGGTGCTTGTCCTCGCCGCTTGGGCGAAAATGAAAATCATCGAGGTCGATATATCTACCCAATATCGCCTGCCAGGTCAGCGTATTTCCCATTTTCAACCGGGCCTGGACTTCTGGCGCAACGCAGCCACCTTCAGCCGCCTGCTCACAAAAAGGCTGCTTTTATCCCGAAAGCTGCGGGCGCCTAAGATGAACCCTTCATAAGAAGAAAAGAGGGGACGGGGTTCCCCTCTTTATCCATGAAACGAAAATAGAGATATTTTTCAAGAAGTTGTGTATTTTTCAGGGCAGGAAGTTTTTGATCACCAGCGAGGTGTTGACGCCGCCGAAGGCGAAGTTGTTGTTTACCCCCAAGGAAAATCCCCTGTCCAGCGGTTCTTTCATGACGTGGTACAAAAGGGGGAAATCAGGGTCCGGTTCGACAAGATTTACCGTGTGGGACATGAACCCTTCCCGACCCATGAGGATGGCGCAGATGGCCTCGATTGCGCCACTTGCCCCCAAGGTGTGACCCATATTGCCTTTCAGAGCCGTTACCGGCGTCTTTGATCCGTAAACGCTTTGTGTCGCTATGGCTTCCGCTTTATCCCCGCCTTTCGTAGCTGTGGCATGGGCGCAGATATGTTCCACATCTTCCGCCCGGACGCATGCATCTTTCAGCGCCGCGCGCATGCATTCCTCCAGCCCCCCCGGGTCGGAGTCGGTCAAGTGCATGCCGCTTGAATTGGTCCAGTATCCCAAAATCTCGGCATAGATATTCGCACTCCGCCTTCGGGCGTGGTCGTATTCCTCCAATATAAGGCATCCGGCGCCTTCCGAGACAACCAGGCCGTCTCTTGCAACATCAAAGGGCCTGGGCGTTTCATGGGGGCGACCGTTAAAGTTGCTTGAGGTCGCCATAAGAACATCAAAGATGGCGGCATGCATGAAATACATTTCTTCCGCACCGCCAGTGAGCATAATATGGGCTTTCCCATGGGCGATGGCTTCATATCCGAACCCGATACCCTGAGAACCGGACACGCAGGCCGTACAGGAGGCAACAAACGGCCCCCGGCAATGAAACATGGTGGCCAGATTGCTGGCGCAGGTGTGGCTCATGCCCTTCAAGTAGGCAGAGGAAGGAACACCAGCGAGACTTTGATTTTGCACCATACGTCCCATTTGCATGACTTGTTCGCTCGTGCTGCCCGCCGTTGATCCGAAAGAAACACCGCATGTGGGGGAGGCGATTTCGGCTTCACCGATGCCTGAATCTTTAACCGCATCCATGGCCGCCAGTGCGGCCAGTATCGCCACACGCCCCATGCCACGCCGGAAGTGCCTGGGAATGGATGCTTCTTCACCTTCAATGTCGCAAACACCCGCTACTTTCGTTCGCATGCGCTCAATCTTTTCCCAATCAGGCATATACCGGATGCCGCTTTTTCCTGTTTTCAGCGCATCCGTCACATCTTTAACCTTGTTACCGACAGGCGTTCTCAAGCCCATCCCTGTTACGACCACCCGCTGCTTATCACCCATATTCTCGAACGACCTTTTTTTATAACATCTGTTTTTACCGATGTGCGTCCCTTACTTCACATCTTTGCTTAACCACAGCGCCTTTTCCACGTCTTCCGGTATGCGGAATTCCATTTCCATCTCCGGCATTCTGACCGCCGCGTGTTCGCTTCGCCCTGTCGCGCACAAGCGCCCATCACCAAGCAATCTTACCTCGAAATCGATCACCAGCTTCACCTTTGCCTCCCTGATTTGTGCCGAACAGATGAATTCGTCATTGAACTTAAGCGGGAAAAGGTATTTAACGCTGGTACGGATCACCGGGAATATGTAGTGTTTTTCAAGGTTGCGGGGAATAGCAATGCCGCTTTTGCGAAACAGCTCCTGCCGGGCAAGATCAAAATACTTCAGATAGTTGCCATGCCAGACGATCTGGAACATGTCCACGTCATAAAACGAAACCCTGAGCTGCAAGCTTGTACTCCCATTATTGTCCATAACTCTCCAACCTCGTCACCATTTACTGTTTAAATGATTTTTTTGTGTCACATATCATGCCATAAATCAAGGAGCCCGGCGTTCGTCCGACAAACTCTCAGGGTGCGTCAATTTTTCTTTTAAGCAGCGTCGCCCCGTATTTCCTCATAGCCGCATGATATTCCGGTATGTCATGACCGCAGTCCTTGATACGAAACAACTGCACGGTCGGAGGCTGTTTGTTCTCGCATTCATTGGATTCTCGTTCTTTTCCCCTGAACTTGGGAATGACGAATCCAAAAAGATCATACACCTTATCCCTGAATCTTCTGGGAATGATCTCCGTAACAGGATCGTTTTCACCGATATAAACGGTTGCCTCAAAACAATCGGCAGCGCAAAGAGCGGTGGTGAGCTTCTCGTCATAGCCGGTTTCTGTGGAGCCTGGGGCGCCCAGTATGTGAATCTCGCGCGCCATGATCAGAACGGACGCGCCGTTATAATTCTTAAAAACATCGGCAAACAGGCTGTGTAGATCGGCCTTCAGAAACACAAAGACCTTGGCGCTGATATCCCTGTTGAAGAGAGGTATGCCGCGATTAACGCCGATGGCATAGAGAATTTCAAATATCTTCGGCGCCTCTTTGCTGCCTGTAAGAATCAAACTGTATGGGTTTCCCCAGGCGTCCGCCATCCCTTCTTTTAGAGCTTCTTCGGCGTTTTTTGCTGTCTCCCCTATGCCCAGACCCAGAAGGTTCCTGCCAAAAACACAGTTGTTGAGGGTCAGAGCATCCTTTTTATTAAGGAATTCCTCAATGAGACGCTTATCCTCATTGTCCGGCCAGCGGGCGTGGTCTTCACCAAAACGGTCCATCAGACGCTCCAGGGCATCATAGAAGCGCGCCGTTCGTTCCCGATCAGCTCTGCGTTCTTTTAACAGATCCGTTTTTCTGGCCATTACAGGGTCGTCCTTATCATACGTATTGGCCGATGTTTGACAAGGGTTTCCTGAATAGATGGCCGTCACGATCACAGCCAGGCAGGAGACTATGATGATGGTGTTTATTAATCGCGCTTTCGGTTGATCAACTCGACAATGCAAGCTTAATGGCCCCTTCCTCAAGGCATTATGGAATGGCTATGGTTTGTTAGAGCTGGAACAGATGCATCGATCCTCTTTACGAAATTAATATCAATGATATAACCGTAAAAACCGCGCACAAAGGCTTACCACGCCGGCGTAATGCTCATGATTACGCCGCCGACGCCTGCCGAAAAACCTCGTCCTGTGGAGATGACATAGATTTCCTGAGTTTCTTCTCCGTTGGTGCGGGAAAAATAACTTATCGCCCCCGTTGCAACCTCCCACGCCGTTGCGGTTCTTACACCGCCCTTGTAGCGGCCGCCGAAGTTTTCTTCATCAACCCGGCCGATCACCAAGCCAATTCCCCATTGCGCGGATCCGCCGATCATGGCGCCGACACCCAGGCTGTTCAGCAAAACAGGGGCAGCCTGCCGACCGCCGACAAAACTTATTAATCCGTCGCCCGCCATATATTTCACAAAAATCCCTCCTTCGCCGGAAGAGTACGCGAAAACCGCGCCGACACCCATAGAATCTATGACATTGCTCAGGGCAGAGTCTTCCAGCTCAGTTTTTAGCCTTTTTTTCAGTTCATAGCTCACATCGCGGGTGATTTCCATCCGATTCATGAGCAACCTGGCCTCAAACTCGATGGCTTCTCTGGTAAAACCGGCGGCAAAACAGTCAGCGGACAGAAAAGAGATTACCAGTATCATGCCTATATATAAGAAAATCAAACGTCTCATCGGTCAGCACCAACACATTCCTGAAAATATCAAACAAGCAGCCAGTATCTTTAAGATGACTTTTGCAGCGGAAAAACATACATGGCATCTTACTCAAACGGATTTTTGAAATCAATGAAATAGTTTTCCATTAAGCAATATCCGCTGGACAAACTAATTCATTTATGATGATATTTCCACCATGTGGCATTCAGTGAAGATAGTGGCAAACAACCTACTGTACTGGCTCGGGCGCAATTTTGGCATCTGGGTCATCCGGCTTGTGGCGTGGGTCATTGCGGCAGGCTATTTCTTTTTTGCTCCCCAGCGGGTGCGGGCCGGTCTTGCGTTTTATCGAGCGGCTTTTAACGATCGAGGCCGCCTGTTTCATCTGAACTGCGTCTGGCGGCAGTTCCACGATCAGGCGCAAAGCTACTGCGACGAAATTGCCTTTTCTTTCGGCGGTCCCTTGAATTACACGAACGAAGGCCGCGTTCATATAGAGGAGGCAGTCCGAACCGGAAAGGGTGGAATTATCGTCATATCGCATATCGGCAATTGGGGTATCGCCGCCCGCATCCTCAGGCGGGGTGGTTTTAAGGTGATGCTCATCATGGGCGAACGGGAGGCCAGGTTGGTTGCCAAAAAACACCGTGAAGAACTTGAAAAAGCTGGCCTGAAAATCCTTGTCTCCCAACCGGGAGATACGGACTCCCTTTTTACGGGTATAGAAGCCTTGAAATTTATCCGTGGGGGGGGGATTCTTTGTATTGCCGGCGATATAGGCTGGACGGACCCGGGCTCTCGCCTTAAGGCTGCCTTCTTTGGCCGCCCCATTTTTTTACCCGCAGGACCCCACACCCTGGCTTTGGTGTCCGGTGCGCCAATATTGACATTATTCACTTTTCGGCTCGGCAGAGGCAAATACAGGTTCCAAATCCTGCCGCCGAGATATGTCAAAGCGGCGTCGAGAGAAAAAAGAAACGACGCCATCAAGGAGTCGGCGCAAATTTACGCTTCAAATCTGCAGGAGGCTGTGGAACAATACCCCTATCAGTGGCATGTATTTGAATCGTTTTTTGAACGCTAAATTGAATGAGGGATAGTCGATGACGCAGAAACGTTTAATGGAAGCCCTGGCTCTGGGCAGTGAAAAGGTTGTGGCTTGGGCGGATATTCTGGACAGAATAAACGTATTTCCCGTCCCGGACGGCGACACGGGCCGCAATTTGGTTATCAGCCTGGCGCCTTTCAAGCAGAAAAACGCCGTTCTGCCAGATCTCACCAGGGCCTTGATGATGAACGCCCGGGGAAATTCCGGCAATATCGTGGCGTGCTTCATGTCCGGTTTTCTTACCAGCCAGGGAATGACCGATCTGGCAATTCCCTGCCGCAAAGGACGCGATCGGGCATACCAAACTGTACCCGATCCCAAACCTGGCACCATCCTTGAGTTTTTTGACGTCCTCGCTGACTCGTTGCAAAAAAATCCCCAGGACCCTGAGGGGTTGTGGCTGGATCGGGTCATGATCGACCTGGAAGAGGCGGTAAAGGAGACATCCACGGTCCTGCCGGAAATCAGAAAAGCCGGTGTTGTGGATGCCGGCGCCCTGGCCATGTTTGTCTTTTTCGACGCCAGTCTGAAATATCTGGCCGGTCGCGATCCGATGCCCGACGGCCTGGGCGGAAAATTCAAAGATTTTCTCAACCCGGCAGCTCTCTCCGAGGCAAAGGCTGAAGGCTTTTGTGTGGACGCCATTCTCAGGAGAGAAGCGATTAAAGGTGGCTCCTCCAACCTGTCTGCGCTCGGCGAATCCTTATTGATGGTTGAGGACAACGGATATCTGAAACTGCACTTTCACGCCGGAAATACCAGGGAGGCCAAAAAGCGGCTGGAAGGGCTGGGCAATATTGTGGCCTGGGCGGAAGAAGATATGGTCGAGCAGGCCCGCCGTTTCTCCCGTGGGGGGCGCAAACAGGCGATTCATATCATGACCGATGCCGCCGGCTCCATGACGAGGGACGACGCCATTGAACTCAATGTCACCCTGCTGAACAGCTACATTACCGTCGGCGATTTGTGCCTGCCCGAGACCTATCACGATCCCCTCAACATGCTGGCAGCCATGCGCCAAGGGGTTAAGGCCTCCACGTCACAGGCCTCAACCTTTGAAAAGTATCAGCAGTATCAAAAAGTTTTAAGCCTTTTCCCCCGCATCCTTTATCTCTGCGTGGGTTCCGTTTATACAGGAAACTACGGCGTTATTATGGATTGGAAAAAAAAACACGACCCTGAAGGAAGGCTGACAGTAATCGACACCGGCATTGCCTCAGGGAAGCTTGGTCTTGCGGCGCGCGCCGTTGCCGAATTCAGCCTGGATACTGACGATCCCGACGCGGTTATCCGCTATGCCAAAAAGGCTGTGGAAGAGTGTGAAGAATATATTTTTTTAGACAAGCTGCAGTATCTTGTCGCTGGTGGGCGCATGTCCAAAACGGGCGCATTCTTCGGAGACATGCTGCATGTCAAACCAATAGTTACCCCGATGCCTGGAGGCGTCGTCAAGGTGGGCATCGCCAGAAACGCCAACGATCAGTTGACCTTTGCCTTTAAACACCTGAGTGAGTTTATGAATAACCACACCGATGCCGTCATCATGCTGGAATATACGGATAACATGGACTGGATGAAAGACCACGTCGAAGGCCCCATCCGCAAGCAGTATCCTCAGGCACGCATTATTCTTCAGCAGATATCGCTCACGTCCAGCGTTCATATGGGACCGGGCACATGGGCCATTGCTTTTTTACCGAAAAAGACCAGATCCCTTTAGGAGGAAGATTTGCCATGTGGGTGACGTTTGTTCGTCGCATCAAGGGCGCTGTCATGTTGGCCCTCTTCGGACTATTTTTTGTGGGCATCCTCCTGGAACTGGTTTTTGTTTTTCCGGTTTTATGGCTGCTGTCCCGGCTAAGCGGATCCCGGCCCTGCCAGATGCAGAACGTCCACCGTTTTCTGTTCGGAATTTGGCTTTTCCTGCTCAATGTATTCGGCCTTCTTTGTGAAAAACCCCCTATCGGCAGTCTTTATAATGGCCCCTGCCTGATTGTCGCCAATCACCCCGGACTATTCGACGTCCTTTTCCTCATCCGCCGCATCCCGGTGCTGTCCATGATCGTCAAAAGCAGCCTGGCCGTTGATTTACCCCTCGGCAAGATTTTCAAACTGTCCGGCTACATCCCCGCCCCGAAGGCAGGCAATGTGAGCCCCGTCGCCACACTTCTGCAAGCCAGGGACATGATACAGACGGGCTATAAATTCCTGATTTTCCCGGAGGGCACCCGCTCGCCCCAAGGCGGGCTCCACCCCTTCAAGCATGGCCTGTTCAGGCTGGCCCGTATGGCAAACGTACCGATTCAGCCGATGCTCATCAGGAACGATCCGCCCTTCTTCACCCATGGGGACAAGTGGCGCTATCCGCCCTTTGCAACATCCGCTATCCAACTGGAATTCTGGGAGCCGCTGGCGCCTCCCGAATACGGTCAAGAACGGCAGTATGCCGAGAGGCTGGAGACGCGCTACCGGGAAGCCCTGGGATTGACGGTACATGAGGGGAGGCGAGCCAGCGATTGAAGAGATTTACAAAATTGAGGCGCTATTCCCTCCGCTGGCCCTTTGTGATCATCGTCGTCCTGGCCGTCATTGCCCTTGCCTGGAGCACGCAAAAACGCCTCTCGATTGAGACGAATATCATCAATGCCCTGCCCGGCAATGACCCGGTGATTGCCGACGCGCGTTTTGTCATCTCCCATCATCCCCTCCAGGACCGGATCGTCGTCGATCTCAGTTGCCGTCCCCACGATATGGGACTTTTGCTGGAAGGGGCCTCCCTGGTTGAAAAAAGGCTTCGGGAAAGCGGCCTCTTCCGACAAGTCGGTATGGATGAGGCATTCCAGCATTACCCGGAGCTGGCGACGGTCATTTCGCAGCATCTTCCGGTACTGTTCACGGCCAAAGAATTAGATGCAGGCGTCAAACCGCTCCTCGATTTTCAGCAGATGCAGTTACAGCTTCAGACTCAGGCCAATCTACTCCAAAACTTCGAGGGCATCGGCCAAACTGATCTAATCGCCCGAGATCCGCTGGCGTTACGCAACCTGGTACTGAGCCGCCTGGCCCCCCTTGCCCCCGGCAGGGGAATCAAAATTCAACGCGGACGTCTTGTTTCCGCTGACGGCCAGCATCTCCTGCTTATGGCCGAACCGGCGCCCCCTGCCCTTTCCTCTCCCTTTGCGCATCAGGCAGACGCGCTTTTCACTGCAATTTCCGCCTCTCTTGAAAAAACCTATGCGGCAAAAGGCGTCTCTTTTGCCGTAACACCCATGGGCGCCTACCGGGCCGCTCTGGACAATGAAACAGCCGCCAAGAGCGACACCCGGAGGGCCGTGCTTTTTTCCACGCTGGCCATTTGTCTTTTGCTCATCTTCGGCTTTCCCCGGCCGTTCATCGGCATGCTGGCATTATTGCCGGCCCTGGCGGGAACCATCGTGGCTCTTTTCGTTTATTCCCTTTTTGAGAAAAGCATCTCCATGCTGGCTATCGGCTTCGGCGGCGCCATCATTTCCTTTACCGTTGACTATGGCATTGCCTACCTCCTTTTCCTGGATCGTCCCTACGAAACGCACGGCCTGGAAGCATCCCGCGAGGTCTGGACCCTGGGCGCACTGGCCATGCTGACTACAGCAGTCAGCTTTGCCTTCCTGTTTTTGAGCGGATTCCCCGCTCTGACCCAGCTTGGCATCTTTGCCGCCCTGGGCGTTTTATTTACCTTTATTTTCGTTCATGCCGTATATCCCTTCGTTTTTCCCAAAATGCCTGCTGCCCGTCGCCAAAGTTTTGCCCCCTTACGGAAAGCGGTAAAGGCGTTAATGTCTGCAGGGCCGCAGGGAAAAGCCTGGGCGGCGATAGCCTTGTTTGTGGTAATGCTTTTCTTCGCCAAGCCCGTCTTTCATGTTGATCTCAACGCCATGAACTCCATTTCTCCGGAAACAGCCGCGGCGGAAGAGCAGATCAGAAATATCTGGGGCGACGTCCTGAACCGGATTTATATTGTAGTGGAAGGCAGAACATTTGCGGACATCAGGCAAAAAGGGGACAGGCTGGCAACCCAGATTGATGACGAAATGGCGAAGGGAGTGATCTCCACGGCTTTTCTGCCCCCCATGGTTTTTCCGGACAGGCAAAGGGCTGACCAGAATTTTGCCGCCTGGCGCTCCTTCTGGACGCCGGAGCGGATTACCGCACTGGAGAAAAATCTTGAGCTCGCCTCCCGCAAAGCCGGATTCGCCACCGGTGCTTTTGCGCCTTTCTCTGCGCAGATTAAGACGCAGGAGGCTGTTGCGTCGGATATTCCCCAGGCCCTGTATCCGCTTATGGGAATTGTGCGAGACAAGGAAGGAAAGGGCTGGCGAATGTTCGCCACTCTCACGGCGGGACAGCATTATCACGGCGAAACATTCTACAAGCGCTTGACGGCAGAAGGATCGGCAAAAATCTTTGATCCTGCATTCTTTGGAGAGCGCCTCGGCGTTATCATCATGAACGGATTCTTCAAGGTACTAATAATTATCGGCCTTTTGACCTTAGTCATCGTTTTTTTATACCTCCTGGATATTCCCTTGACCCTCATCGCTATAGCGCCTACGGTCTTTTCCCTGGTTTGTACCCTGGGCACCTTGAACCTCATAGGGGCGCCCCTCGGCATTCCGGTCATCATGATTGCCGCCGTCGTTATCGGCATGGGAACGGATTACGCCCTCTATCTGGTCGTTTCCTGGCAGCGCTACATGGACGATGACCACCCGTCCCTGGCGCTGATCCGAATATCCGTATTTCTGTCCTTTGCCACTACTTTTCTGGGTTTCGGCGTGTTGTCCCTGGCAACGCACGTCATGCTGAAGAGCATCGGCCTCACCCTGCTTTTGGGGGTCGGATATTCCTTTCTGGGAGCGGTCACCCTCGTCCCGCCGTTCGCCAAACGTATTTTCGCCACAGCGCCCTGGCCCCAAGGGACCGTCAAGGCAGGATCAAAGGAACATTTTCAACGCGTTTTAAAACGTTATCGCCACATGGAAGCCTATACCCGCATTTTCGCACGGTTTAAAATCCTCTTCGATCCCATGTTCCCCCGGTTGGCAGAATTTGTCGGAAAACCCCGGATAATCTTGGATATCGGTTGCGGTTTCGGCGTCCCCGCCGCTTGGCTCCTTGCCCTTTATCCGGCGGCGCGGGTCATCGGCATTGATCCTGACCGGCGCCGAGTCCACTTTGCCAACCACGTCATTGGCGATCGCGGCGTAATGCAAGTTGGTCACGCTCCGGCAATACCAGAAATACCCGAAAGGGCAGATACGGCACTTCTTCTCGACATGATTCACATGCTCTCCGATGGGGACCTGCAACTCACATTAGAGCGCATCCGCGATCGGATGCTCCCAAGTGGGGAAAGCGTCATGATCCTCCGCTGCATTGTTTCTTCAAAAAATAGTCCCTCCTTGGGACGTTGGCTGGAGGGCACCCGACTGCGTTTTAACGGTGGAGTCGTCCGTTTCCGATCGGCCAATGAGGTCGCTCACGCCTTGACACAAGCCGGGTTCCGGATCACCTTAACCGAACCGTCCTTTTTCAACAAAGAACTTAGCTGGTTCATCGCGGAACCGACGGATTCTAAATAACCCGGTATTCTAAATCAGTTGCCTCATAAATACTGCCTAACGAATGAGCCAATTGCAAAACTCCCAACGCTGTCATTCCCGCAACGATTCTGAGCGGGAATCCAGCTTTTAACTATCTGAAATCATGGATGCCCGACAAAAGCATTCGGGCATGACACGGAGTTTTGCAATTACCTCGAATTAATTCAGTTTCAATATTGCCATTATCAGTTCCAGAACCCAGAATGTGTATTGCTGTAATGTTGCGGGAAAATGTAGCCAAACAACTACAGGTTCAATGCTACACCATGTAGCCAATTGGAAACAAACAAAAAAATAAAAAACGTTCCATTTTACAAGTAACCAAAATGATTACTATATATAAGAAGTCCTGCCCCACTGAATATCTGGCACTCCTTTTGCTTAATTTAACGCCACAGGCAACAATCTGCTGCCACTATTCGAAGAACTTTAGAAAGCAGTTCCACCAGGAGGACGACCCCCAAAAGTGTCGGCTTGTCTGTATTTTTCAGATCATCAGGAGATCAGGTCATGGATGCATACATTAATGAACCGGAAATACGCAAGGAAGACATTTTAAAAATCGATGACGGTGATTTCAATCTGCAGAACGTCTGCATCGTAACCGGCGCCGGCAGCGGCATCGGAAGAGCAACCGCTGTCGCCGCTTCGGTGAACAACCTTATCACCGTCGGCCTTGACGTCGATGAGGCCGCAGGACAGAAGACCCAGGCGCTCGCCCGGCAGCTTGGCGGCCAGATGATCTTCGTCAAAACCGATCTGACCAAAGACAGCGACATAGTCCGCGCCGTTCAGGAAGCGGCGAAACTTGGGAATATCAGATACCTCGCGAACATCGCCGGCATCCAGCATATCGACTCGATCGAAAATTTCCCGATGGCGAAATACGACCTGATGCTGGCGATCATGCTGCGGGCCCCCTTCTATCTCTCCCAATTAGTCACCCCCTTTTTCCATAAAAACCCGGGCGGCAAAGGCGTCATCGGCAACATGAGCTCCGTGCACGGCCATATCTGCACCATCAACAAGCCGGTTTACAACATCACAAAATTCGGACTGCGGGCACTGGCGCAATCCATCGCCGCGGAGGGCGAGGGCCGTATCCGCGCCTTCACGGTCAGCACCGGCTATGTCAAGACACAGCTCGCCCTGAACCAGATCCAGGCACAGGCCGAACAGAGGCACATCACCGCTGAAGAAGTCGTTCGTGACGTGATGATGGGAAAATCGCGAGTAAAAGAGATGATGTCGCCCGTGGAGGTCGGGAACCTTTTCATTCTTGGCTTTTCCCGCTTTGCGTCTTATCTCAACGGCGGCGATCTGCTCTTTGACGGCGGAATGGTGCTGACGTACTGATGATTTTACGATCAGAAAACCGAAAACTGCGTTACTGAGAAAAGGAGGTACTGAGATGAATTTGAAAAGGGCTGTCGTTATTTGTTCAACAATTCTCGCGTTTCTGCTCGGTTTTAGTCTTATCGGCGCAACTGCCGCGGAGCCAATCAAACTGGGCGCCGTCTATCCTCTTGGCGATATCACGGGCGACCAGGGGGTCAAGGCGATGAAACTGGCGGTCAAGGAGATCAACGATGCGGGAGGACTTCTCGGACGTCCCGTCGAGCTGATCGTCATTGACGACGAGATGAAACCTGAAAAAGGTTCCGCTGCCATCGAGAAGCTGGCAACGGTGGACAAGGTGGATATTTTTGTCGGCGGCATGGCAAGCGGCGTGCTTCTGGCCCAGATCCCCATCATGAAAAAATATGAGAAGGTTACCGTCTGGACCGGCGCCGCCTACAACGGCTGCGAAAAGGCCCTCGGGCCCGACGCAAACTGGTTCTTCCATCTCCACCCCTGGGATTATCAGCAGGGAGAGAGTTATGTGGAAGGCTGGGCAGCCGTAACCAAGAAGTACCCGCAGGTGAAAACGACCCGGCAGTTCTGGGCCTATGAGGAAGGCGCCTTCGGTACGGGTTCCTTCAAGGCCAGCAAGACGCTGTACAAAAATGCGGCGATCGAAGGGGAATCATTCAAGAGCGCGGCTGTCGGTGGGGGTGACTACCGGGCCGTCCTGAGACACGCCAAGGAGTTCAACCCGGATCTCTTCATCTGGGTAGGGTATGCCGCCGATGCGTTGCCGATTATGGAACAATCAAAAGAAATAGACTTCAATCCTCCCGTCTTTCTTGGTTCTCCTCCGGGCTGGCCCGCGGATTTCGGCAAATCCCCGCTTGCGGACGGGGTAACGCTTTACGGCATGTGGGCGCCTTCCATCAAGGAGGTAAGTCCTGTCAGCAAACATTTTTGGGATGCCTACATCAAAATGTATCGCGAGGAGCCGGCTACCTACTTCGCCCCCCTGGCCTACACAAATGTGATGTTTGTCGCGGCGGGAATCAAAAAAGCCGGGACATTGGACAAGGCAGCCCTGATCAAGGCGCTGGAGGAAACAAAATATGTCTCCCCGCTTGGCGAAACCCTGACCATAAAACCCAGCAACATCATCAAACATCAGGGATTCACGAAGCAGAAGATACTTCAATGGCAGAATGGGGTTCAACAGGTTATCTGGCCCTTTGAGTTCTCAAAAGCCAAGATAGTTTCTCCGTTCCCGAGTTGGAAAAAAAGATGAAGGAATTGTTCAAACAGAGAATCTGGCAATGGCTCCTGGCAAGCCTGATCCTGGCGGTCGCGCTGGCCTGCTGGAAACCTTACGTACTCGTCGAGGGAATCCAGCGGTCATCTCTTTACGCCATGATCGCGCTTCCCATGGCCCTGGTTCTCGGAATTGTGGGAATCGTCAATCTGGCGCACGGTGAATTCATGATGCTGGGGGCCTACCTGGCCTACTGGCTGAATGTCCATTTCGGTATGGACCCGTTCGTGGCAATGTTTCCCGCCTTTATAGCCTTCGCCGTGATCGGCGTTATCAGTTATCTGACAACCATCAAGTACGTGCTCGGCGCGCCGGAACTTAATCAGCTTTTATTGACGTTCGGTCTGGCAATGATCCTCCAGCAACTGGCGAATCTGGTCTGGACCTCTCAGCCCCTCAAGGTGCATCTGGGGTATGTCTCGGCATCGGCAGCCATCGGTTCGTTTTCGTTCGGCACCTTTGAGTTCGTTTACGTGGCCGCCGCGGCCATCCTTTTGGGAGGGCTGCTTCTCTTTCTGAAATACACCCGACTCGGCCAGGCAGCCCTGGCCGTCGGGCAAAACCCGCGCGGCGCAAAACTGGTCGGCATCAATGTCGATCAGACCTATCTGATCATCTTCAGCCTCTCCATCGCCCTTGTGGGGGCAATCGGGGCGATCTTCATGACCAGGCATTCCATTTTCCCCCTCGTGGGGGGCGCCTACACCTTGAAATCATTTTGTCTCATCGCAATGGCAGGAATGGGAAATCTTGTCGGCATTGCGGTGTTCAGCCTGATCCTCGGCGTCTCGGAGAGTCTTGTCCTCTCTCTCAGGGGGTACGCCGGCTGGGCTGATATCATCTTCTTTGCGCTTATCACAGGTGTCATTATCGTCAGATCCCATCAAAGGCAAATCAGATGAAGACACAGAACCGCTGGATACTTTATGCCGTTGTCACTGCCCTGCTTGTCACGCTTCCCTATTATACCGGGACATACCTGCTGAGCGTCGCCGGGACAATCCTCATCTATCTGGCTCTGGCCCTGAGTTGGGACATGCTTCTGAGGTCCGGTCAGCTCTCCTTCGGCATTGCGGGGTTCTTCGGAATAGGCGGCTATGCGGCCGTCCTCATCTTTATGAATGCCGGCGTGAACCCGCTCGTCAGTATCCTGGCGGGGGGAGCCGCTGCCGGTGTTTTTGCGTTGATTATCGGAACTGCCGTGCTGCAGCTTCGGGGCATGTATTTTGCGATTGTAACCCTGGCGCTGGCGGAGATTTTCCGGGTAATTATCAGGAATCTTCCGGATCTGACAGGCGGTCCCGAGGGGCTGGTTTTGCCAGCCGCTATCTTTTCGGGGGATTCGACCAGTACCTTCTGGCTAATCCTCGCGGTTGCCATAACCGCCGTTATCGCCTCTGAAATATTTCAAAAAAGCCGAATTTTCTTCGCCCTCACCTCAATCAGAAACGACGAAGTTCTGGCCCGGTCGAGCGGCATCAATGTGTTCAAATACTTAGTCATCGTCTTTGCCGTTACCTCGGCAATTCAGGGGATTGCCGGCGGCGCCTATGCCCATGTTCATGGTTTCGTCTCCCCGGAGGGAAGTTTTTCCCTTGACTTCGCCCTGCTTCCGATGGCGATGGCCCTTTTCGGCGGGATGCATACCACTTGGGGGCCGGTTCTGGGGGCGGTTCTGCTGGGAATCGCCGCGGAGTTTCTGAAACTGCAGATTCCCTATGGTCACCTGCTGGTTTACGGAGTCATTATTGTGATCGCAATCATCCTGTTTCCCAAAGGAATTGTGGGGACCATCAGTCAAAAATTGCAGGCAAGGTGATGGCAATTTCAAAGGTACAGACCGCTCCTATTTTACAGATCGAGAACCTGAAGAGACTCTTCGGGGGGCTGGCCGCGCTCAACGGGGCCACCTTCGAGATCCGGGAAAACGAAGTCCTTGGCATTCTGGGGCCCAATGGCGCCGGAAAGACGACCCTGATCAACGTGATTGCCGGCATCTATCTTCCCACGAGCGGAAGGATCTTTTTCGAGGGGCGTGATATCACGAACATTCCGGCCCACCGGATCTGCCGGCTCGGAATCGGCAGGACCTTTCAACTCGCGAAGCCCCTCGAAGATCTGAGCCTGGCGGAAAATGTCATGGTGGGGGCCCTCTTCGGCAGCGGGTGCACCTTGAGAGAGGCAAGAAAAAGATCAGAAGAAACATGCGAGTTTGTGGGTCTCGGGGACGTCCAGCGAGGCATTTCCAAGGTGACCGCGCTGGAAATAAAGAAAATGCAGATTGCCCATGCCCTGGCCGCACGGCCCCGGATTCTTTTTCTCGATGAGGTGATGGCGGGTCTCAACACCGACGAGACCTTCGAGATGATCGAGCTGGTGCGGAAAATTCATGACCGGGGGGTGACGATCGGAATCGTCGAACACGTAATGCGGGTCATCAAGGAATTGACGAATCGGGTGGTAGTCCTGGACTGGGGACAGGTGATCGCGGAAGGGCCGTACGAGGCTGTCTCCGCAAATCCACTTGTCATCAGCGCCTATCTTGGAGAGGAGACATGATGCTCACACTGAGGGAGGTCAACGTCTCGTATGGAAAACTGCACATCCTCTGGGATCTCTCCCTGCAGGTCGGACAGGAGTCGGTCGGCCTTTTCGGGCCTAATGGCGCCGGCAAGACAACCCTGATCAACACCCTTCTGGGGCTCGTCAAACCAACGAGCGGCGAAATCCTCTTTGAAGGCGAAACCCTGCTCGCTTTGAAAACGCACCAGCGGATAAGGCGCGGCATTGCGGTGGTGCCGCAGGAACGGGAGCTTTTCCCGACGCTGACCGTACTCGAAAACCTGATGTCCGGCGCCCTGCATATCCCGAGGGCAAAACAGAAGGCGACGGAACAGCTCGAGACCGTCATCCAGCTCTTTCCCGTACTCAAGGAGCGATTCAAACAACTGGCCGGCACCATGAGCGGTGGACAGCAGCGGATGCTGGCGATCGGCCGCGCCCTGATGGCAGACCCGCGACTCCTCATTCTTGATGAACCTTCGGGGGGACTGCAGCCCAGCCTTGTCTCGGAACTATTCGAGCGGCTCGGAAAGATCAAGGAAAGCGTCGCCATCCTTGTGGCGGAACAAAACGTAAGACAGTGTCTGAAGGCGATAGACAGAGGGTATGTAATCGAAAACGGCCGCGTTGTGATGGAAAAAAACGTCGAAGAACTGACGAACAACGACTACATCCGGAAATCATACCTGGGAATTTGAGTTATTAAACTGCATACCCGCAGAGGGACTGCAGCCGGAATAAACGAAAGGAGAAGCGATATGAGTGAGCCAATCATGATCTCCGGCAAAGGCGACGGGGTTAAACTTCAATTGGCCGAGTGGGGAACAACCGGACAAGTCGTCCTGTGCATTCACGGGATAACGGCCAACTGCCGATGCTGGGATGTGGTCGCTTCTTCCCTGGAAGCAGAGTTCCGCGTCCTCGCGATGGATCTGCGGGGCAGAGGACATTCCGAAAAGCCGGCGACAGGCTACTCCGTTGAACAACACTGCCGGGACATCGCGGCTCTTCAGGACGATCTGGGCCTGAAGCGTCCGGTGATCATGGGGCATTCGCTGGGGGCCTTCATCGCCCTCGCCTTCGCCGCCACTTACCCGGACAGGGTTGAGAGCGTCATCCTCGTGGATGGCGGAGGCGACCTTTCCGCAGAGCAGATGGCCAAGGTCTTTTCCGGGATCAAGCCGGCGCTGGAGCGGCTGGGAAAGGTTTTTCCCTCCGCGGATGCCTATATAGACACCATGAAGCAGGCTCCGTATCTTCAGCCTTGGTCGCCTGCACTGGAGACCTATTGCCGTTACGAGCTTACCGAGGTCGAAGGCGGCGTAAAGGCGAACATCGATCCGCTTCACATTCAGGAAGAGGCAATCAATTTGGGGAAAATGAAAGCGGCCTCCTTTTACAAAAAAATCGCCTGCAAAGTGCTGATCCTGAGGGCGACGAGAGGGCTTCTGGCCGAGGATGACATTCTCCTGCCGGAGGAGGTTGTCGAGAGGATGACGCGGGAAATTCTCACTGCAAAGCGGATTGATATACCGGGAACCAACCATTACAGCATTCTCTTTCAGCCAAACAAGCTGCGTGACGAGGCTATTAAGGGCTTTCTGAGGGAACATTCCCGTTTTTGAGGGTGGGAGGGTGCTGACGCACTTGAGGAAGGCAACAGAGAATAAACCTTCATACCCGGCACGGACACAACGAATGATGAAAATGCTGATTCACAATCAACTGTGATAACAAATGTTTGCATCCATTTTCATATAAAAGTTTAATTTCGTTTGCATTTATATCGACATTTTTCATATAAGCTACATTCACACAATCATAAGGAGGGTTACATGAACGATTCCAGAATCTTTCAAATGCCGTCTGTTGTTCATTTCGGAAGTGGCGCCGCCGCACAGGCCGGGCCCGAGGCTGCACGCCTGGGGGCGAAAAAGGCGCTGCTCGTCACCGACGAAATTCTGATGCAGACAGGCGCCGTAAAGCCGGTAATAGACTCTCTGGGGGCGGCAAACATTGAAACCGTTATTTTTGACAAGATCGCCAGCGAGCCGGTTATCAAGTTTGTCGAAGAAGGACTGCAACTCCTGCGCCAGAAAAAATGCGACGTACTCGTCGCGGTCGGAGGGGGCAGCCCGATAGATACGGCAAAGGCCATTGCCGTGATGGCCGCCAACCCGGGAAAGATAGAAGATTACATGGGCATAGGGAAGATAAAAAATCCGGGAATGCCATTGATCGCCATTCCGACCACAGCCGGCACCGGAAGCGAGGTGACTATTTTCACGATCATTACCGACACGAAACGGGACGTGAAGATGCTGATCGGAAGTCCCCATGTGATGCCCCGGATCGCCTTGGTGGACCCACTGATGACGCTCGGCATGCCCCGCGGTCTTACCGCGGCGACAGGGCTTGACGCCTTGACCCACGCCATCGAGGCCTATGTCTCGCTGAAGGCCCAGCCACTGAGCGATGTCATGGCGCTTTCCGCAATAGAGCGCCTGTTCAAAAACCTTCCCCAGGCATGGGCTAATCCGAACAACATTGAAGCCCGGACGCAGACGCTTCTGGGAGCAATGCAGGCAGGAATCGCCTTCAGCAATGCCTCGGTCGCCCTCGTGCATGGAATGTCCCGGCCGCTCGGCGCCTATTTTCACATTCCTCACGGCCTGAGCAATGCCACGCTGCTGGGGGATGTGATGGAATTCAGCATCATGGGAAACCCCGTCCGGTATGCCCGAATCACCGAGGCAATGGGAGTCGATATAACCGGACTGCTTCCGACAGAAGCCGCCGAAGAGGGAGCAATGCTCATCAAGAAACTGGTTGCCGATCTTGAGGTTCCCTCCATTAAGGAACTGGGCGTGGATAAAAAGAAACTGGACGAGGTTGTCGAGCAAATGGCGAAGGACGCCATCGCCAGCGGCAGCCCCGGAAACAACCCACGGATAGCCACCCCGCAGGAGATTGTCTCCCTATATTACAAGGCTTTCCAGGGCTGATGCTTTCCTTGAACATCTGAAATCAACCGAACCGGCAACCACAGAACAGTGGCACCGAACAATAAGGAGAACAAGATGTTACAGAAGAAGATGTTACAGAAGAAAGATACGTACGAAGAGGTTTATCGGAGTTTTCGCTGGCAGATTCCGGAGCAGTACAATATCGGGGCTGATATCTGCGATAAGTGGGCTGATCAGCGCTATCGCCTTGCCCTTATCTACGATGACGGCAAGGGTCGGACCGAAAAATACACCTTCTGGGATATCAAAAATCTCTCCAACCGGCTGGCCAATGCCCTGCGCGCACACGGGGTCGAGCGGGGCGACCGGGTTGGAATCCTGCTGCCGCAGTGTCCGGAAACGGCAATCGCCCATGTCGCCATCTACAAGCTGGGCGCCATAGCGATTCCGCTGGCAACCCTTTTCGGCCCTGATGCCCTCGAGTATCGTCTGAACAACAGCGGGGCAAAAGCCGTCATCACCGACGGGGATAATCTTGCCAAGGTAACGGCCATCCGTGAGAATCTCCCCGATTTAAAGCTTGTTTTCGTCACTAACGGGAAGCCGGATAACAGCTCCCTCGATTTCTGGGCGACGCTGGAGAAGGGCGCCTCCCGTTTCGAACCCGTGCCGACACTGGCGGATGACCCGGCCCTGATCATCTACACATCGGGAACCACCGGGCCACCCAAAGGGGCTCTGCACGCCCACCGGGTCGTTCTCGGCCATATTCCCGGCGTGGAATTCTTCCATAACTTCTTTCCGAAACAGGATGACGTTTACTGGACACCCTCCGACTGGGCATGGGCGGGAGGATTGCTGGATGTCCTGCTGCCGAGCTGGCATCACGGCGTCCCTGTCTTCGCCTACAGCGCCAAAAAATTCGACCCGGAACAGGCATTTTACTTTATCGCCAAATACGGAGTCCGCAATGCGTTTATCGTGCCGACCGCCCTCAAGATAATGCGCCAGGTGGAAAACCCGAAAGGACGCTACGACTACAGCATGCGAACAATCGGCTCCGGCGGGGAAACGCTGGGAGAGGAACTGCTCAACTGGGGCCGGGAGGTCATGGATCTGCAGATCAACGAATTCTACGGTCAGACCGAGGTAAACCTGGTTGTCGGAAACTGCTGCGAAATCATGCCAATACGACGCGGTTCGATGGGAAAGCCAATTCCCGGCCACCAGGTGGAGGTTGTTGACGAAGAGGGAAACATTGTGCCACCGGGAACAACAGGAGAAATCGCTATCCTCCGTCCCGACCCGGTCATGTTTCTCAACTATTGGCAAAATCCCGAGGCAACCGAGAAAAAATTTGTCGGCGACTGGTCACTGACTGGAGATCTCGGAAAGAAGGATGAGGACGGATACCTGTGGTACATAGCCCGGAAGGACGACGTCATCACCTCCTCCGGTTACCGAATCGGCCCGGCGGAAATCGAGGACTGCCTGCTCCGACATCCGGCTGTGGCTATGTCAGCGGTGATCGGCAAACCCGATCCCGTCCGGACGGAAATCGTAAAGGCCTTTGTTGTCCTTAAACCGGGGGTGCCTGCTTCCAAAGAATTGTCAGTGGAAATTCGGGATTTCATCAGAAACCGTCTGGCCGCCCACGAGTACCCGCGGGAGATAGAGTTTGTTGAAGAGCTTCCTATGACCAGTTCCGGTAAAATCATCCGTGGCGAGCTTCGACGACGTGAAAGCGAAGCTTAATGTTCACAAAGCGAAGCTTAATGTTCACAAAGCGAAGCTTAATGTTCACAAAGCTAAGCTTGATGTTCATAAAGCGAAAAGCAGCGGGCAAAAAACTGAATATCGGTTCTAAAAAAAGATGAAAAGGGGGTGGTGCCGGGAAGCTGTTCACGCGAGAGGGAACGGCGATTGCAGGCATTATTGGCCAATCGCATGCTTCGATCTGAGATGGTGAGGAATCGATTTCAAACAATCGATTCAAAATTTTCTAGTTACGCTGACCCCAATGCCCGGCGTGGGTACAACCAAACATGAAACCATTCAGGATGTTGCGAGTAATTTTACCTAAACATGAGGAGGGAAAGATGAAAAAAAAGTTGATGTTCCTTGTTGTCGTAACGATGGCGGCGTTTTTTTGCGGGAGCTTCGGCCTCGCCACAGCGGCGGACCAACCGATCAAATGGAAGATGGTAACCACCTGGACGCCAGCGATCAACCTGATCGAAGGCGACAAGAATTTTGCCAAATTAGTCAACGAGTTAAGTAACGGACGTCTGCAGATAACCGTCTCCCCTGCCGGCGAACTGGTCCCGGCAACCGCGGTTTTCGACACCGTTTCCAAAGGCGCCGTAGAATGCGGCGGCGACTGGCCATCCTACTGGGCCGGCAAAAACAGCGCCTTCGACCTGCTGGGATCATATCCGATGGGGCTTGGTCAGTACGACATGATCAACTGGTACTACCACGGCGGCGGGAAGCAGGTATTCGACGACCTGTTCGGCAAGTACAACATGATGTACTTCATCACTTCGGTAACCCCAATGGAATCCGGAATCCGAACACGGGTGCCGATCAAGACGCTGGCCGAATACAAGGGGAAAAAGCTCCGGATGTCCGGAAAAGCTCAAGGACACATCCTTCAGAAGCTGGGAGCGGCCCAGGTTATGATCTCCGGCGGCGAAATCTACCAGGCCCTTCAGATGGGCACGCTTGACGGCGCCGAGTTCTGCAGCCCCTCGATCGACTGGAAGATGGGCTTCGCCGAGGTTACCAAGTACAACATCGGTCCCGGCTGGCATCAGCCTTCTTCCGTCATGGGTCTCATGATCAACAAGCAGGCATGGCAAAAACTGCCTGCGGACCTCAAAATCATCGTCGAGAGGGCGGCAATGGCCAACGTCGCCTACATGAGCAGCTGGTACGAGACGGGCAATATAGAGGCCCTGAAGCTCTTCGAGAAGTCCGGCCATAAGATATTCAAACTCTCCACCGCCGATCTCAAGAAGATTGAGGGCTACTCATGGGAATATCTCGTGGAAGAGGCGAAGAAGAACCCGGATTATCAGAAGGCGGCCCTCTCCATGTTCCAGTTTCTCAAAGATTTCCAGCCAACCCGCGATTTTGAGGAACCATTTTCACAGGGACGCAGGCCCTTTACCTGGCCGAAACTCCCCGGTCTGAAGTAAACGGAAAAAGCACCTGGAGCGCCCAGTTTTTTCCGGGCGCTCCAGAAAAATTACAGAA